>NZ_JBFAET010000043.1:0-58542 GCF_040642095.1 Streptomyces sp. NPDC020362 | reverse complement strand
CCGCTGGGCCCGCCCCGCCGTGCGGCGCACCCGGGCCCGCCCGCGCCGGCCGGGGGGCCGGGGGGCCGTGGGGGCGGCGCGGGGGGGCCCCCCGCCCGGGGCCCCCCTCATGTCCGGCCGGGGTCAGGCGGGCACCAGCGTGACCGGCATCGTCGCGTAGCCGTTCAGGAAGTTGGAGTACACCCGGCGCGGGGTGCCGGCCGGCCGTATCTCCACCACCAGCTCCTTGAGCGCCTCCAGCATCGCCGCGATCTCCGCCTTCGCCAGATGCGAGCCCAGACAGAAGTGGGGTCCGTGGGCGAAGGTCAGGTGCTTGTTCGGGTCGCGGTCCGGCAGGAACCGATCGGGCTCGTCGAAGGCCGCCTCGTCCCGGTTGGCGGAGGCGTTCCACAGCGTGACCATGTCCCCGGCCTCGATCAGACGGCCGTGCAACAGCAGATCGTCGGTGGCCCGCCGGCCGCTGTGCAGGGTGGGCGTGGTCCAGCGCAGGATCTCCTCGACCGCGGTGTCGGTGCGGATCTCACCGGCCCGCAGCGCCTTCCACAGCTGCGGGTGATGGGCGAAGGCGTGCACCCCGCCGAGCATGGCGAGCCTGGTCGTCTCCAGACCGCCGATGATGATGCTGTAGACGTTGAGGACGACCTCTTCCCGGGTGAGCCTGCGGTCCCCGGCGGTCTCCTCGATCAGCAGGCTGACGACGTCGTCGCCGAGCGCCCCGTCGCGCGCCGCGGCCAGTTCGGAGATGAACAGCAGCAGGTCGTTGCGGGCGAGCCAGGTGCTCTCCGGGGTGGGCGGCCCGTCGACCGCGGCTAGGGTGCCGGAGGTCATCGGGATCAGCCCACGGCGGTCGGCCTCCGGAACACCCAGCAGGTCGCAGATGGCCGCGAGCGGGATGTGCGCCGCCACGTCCGCGCCGAAGTCGCACACCGGGTGCCCGGTCGCGTCGGCGACGAGCCGGCGGGTGCCGCGCCGCACGCTGTCCAGGACCGGGCCGAGCGCGCGGGGCGTGAACGGTTTGGTGATCATCGTGCGCAGTGCCGTGTGGTCCGGGCCGTCGGTGACCGTGAGCATCCGGCCGACCGCCGAGTCGCTGCCGCTCAGCAGCGTGTCCAGCATGTTGCCGTGCGCGGAGGTGAACGAGGCGTTGTCCCGGTAGAGGGTGGCGATGTCGTCCCGGCGGGTGATCACCCAGAATCCCTCGCCGCGCTCCGTGGCGCGGTGCCGGTACACCGGCTCCTCGGTACGCAGATACCGCCAGACCTCGGTGAGGTCCCGGGTGGCGTGCAGCACCGGGTCGGCCAGGTCGAGGGCGTCCAGGTCGTTCGGGTCGTACACAGGACGGTTGTCCATGGGGGCCTTTCAGATGTCTCGGCGCCGGGGCGCGGTCGGGCCGGGGAAGAACGCGGTCGTGGCGCCGGCCGTCTCGCCGCCGTCGACCACGAACTCCTGGCCGGTGACGAAGGACGCCTGGTCAGAGGCGAGAAAGTGGAAGAGCGCGGCGATCTCCCCGGGGTCGGCGTGGCGGCGCGCCGGGATGCGCTCCTCGACCTCGGCGAGCATCTCGTCGGTGTACTCGCGCCGCTGCATCGGCGTCAGCACCGCGCCCGGGGTGACGCACGCGGTCCGCACCAGCGGGCTGAGCTCCATGGCGAAGGTCTGGCACAGCGAGGCGACCGCGGCCTTGGTCGCGTTGTAGGGGGCGTAGAGCGGGTAGCCGCGGGAGCCGTTGACGGAAGCGGTGGCCAGCAGCACCCCGTGCCCCTGCTCCAGCATGTACGGGGCCGCGTGCCGCCACAGGGCGAGGACGCCGAGCAGGTTGACGTCGACGGTGCGCCGCACGTCGGCCTCGGTCAGCTCCAGCACGCCGCAGCGGGTGCTGATGCCGGCGTTGGCGATGACCACGTCGAGACGTCCGCGGTCGGCGTGCACGGCGCGGACCGCCTCGCCGACCGCCTCCCAGTCGGCCACGTCGACCTTCAGATGGCTCACGGTGCCGGGGTGGCCGGTGCCGGGTGAGCCGTCGGGCTCGGTGATGTCCAGGTTCACCACGTGGTCGCCGGATGCGGCGAACCGTTCCGCGGTGGCTCGTCCGATGCCGCTGGAGGCGCCGGAGATGACAACGGTGCGCAAGGGTTCAGCCTTTCAGGGTGGCGGCCCGGCCCCGGAACGGTTCCGGGCCGGGCATGGACGCCTGATACGGGGTCAGACGATGACGCGGCGCAGGTCGCTGCGGTAGCCGGCGATGCCGCGGCGCAGATTGCGGCTGACGGTGAGCTTCTTCAGCCAGCGGTCGGCGCCGTCGAAGCGGGCCCGGAAGGCGCGACGACCGTGCGCGGCCCGGTAGTTGTCGACGACGAGCAGGCTGCCGGGGCCGACGACGATCTCCTGCTGCACCCGGGTCAGTTCCGCCATCAGCCGGTCCAGGGCGGCGGCGGCCTCCGGGTCGTCGCCGACGCACCGCATGAACGGACGGTCGATCCGCAGGTACGGCGCCAGGACGTCGCCGAACAGGACGCTGACCGGGGCCGGGGCGCTCTCCATGCGGCGCAGTCTGCCCAGCGCCGGGTGATCGGGATCGCTGGTGGCCAGCTGCCGGATGTGCTCGGTGTCGGGCAGGATGTGGTAGCGCTCCTGGGACAGGATCGCGCGGTCCTGCTCGTCCAGCTGCACGTCCCGCACCGAGGCGACGATGGTCGGCACCGCGTCCGGGTTGCGCAGGCCGAGCAGCATCAGATAGTCGCAGCGGTGCGGGTGGAAGCCGTCCTCGGTGTGGAACTCCAGCAGTGCTTCGCTGCCGTAGCCGCTCTGCCGGTCCTCCTCGCCGCGGATGGGGAGCACGTTCTGCACGATGCTGCCCTCCTGGAGGGTGGCCCAGCCGAACGGGTCGCCGAGCACCAGCCCGCACAGGGCCAGCATGGTCTCCTGTCCCCGGGCGGACCTGCCCGCGATGGCGTCGAGCCAGTGGTCCGGGGTGGGGCCTATCTCCGCGTCGTCGACGGGAAGGCCGTGCACCAGGCACGCGGTGGCCGGTTCCCGGTGACGGAACTCCTGGAAGAAGGCGCGCAGCCCGGTGGGCAGCAGGTCGTCGTGGCGCCAGACCTGCTCGTAGAACTCCTCCTCCAGGGGGGTGCCGAAGCTCTCCACGGCCCAGCGGGCCCTCTCGGCGAATTCGGCGGCCTCCTGCGGGCTCAGGGTGTACTCCAGCGGCCGGTCTCCGACCGGTCCGAAAGCGGTGGCGGTGGACGGTGATGCAAGGGTCATGACGTTCCTTGGCGCTGCTCGGGACCTTTCGGCCGGGTCGGGCGGTGGTCCTGTGCCTCCTGCGGGCAGGCGGCGGACGGGGTCACGAACGGAGCGCCGAGCAGGGTCTCGGCGTGGTTCTCCGCCCGGTCAGGAACCCTCGGTGAACCGGCCGATCAGCTCGTCCAGTTCGGCGTCGTCGAGGGAGATGTGGGCCGCGTCCGCGTCGTCCGCGGGCTGCGGTGCCGCCTCGGCGGCCACGGCGGCCAGTCGGGCGACGGACTTGTGTGTGAACACGTCCCGCGGGGAGATGTCCAGGCCGGCCTCGCGGGCGGCGGTCACCAGCTTGATCGACATGATCGAGTCGCCGCCGAGCTCGAAGAAGCTGTCGTCGACACCGACCTCGTCGAGCTGCAGCACCTCGGCGAACAGCCGGCCCAGCAGCTCCTCGCGCGGGGTGCGCGGGGTGCGGCTGCCCTCGGCCGGCGCGAAGCCGGGCGCGGGCAGCGCGTCACGGTCCAGCTTGCCGTGCGGCGTGGTGGGCACCTCGTCGATCGCGACCACCGCCGCGGGCACCATGTACTCCGGCAGCAGCGCCGCGACCCGCTCGCGCAGCGCCGCCGGGTCGACGCCCTCGGACCCCGCGGCCACCACGTAGGCGATCAGCCGGCGCACTCCCGGGGTGTCCTCGCGCAGCAGCACGACGGCGTGGCGCACGCTCGGGTCCCCGGTCAGTACGGCCTCGATCTCGCCCGGCTCGATACGGAAGCCACGCAGCTTCACCTGGTCGTCCGCGCGCCGCACATAGTCGAGACGGCCGTCGGGCAGCCACTGCGCGATGTCGCCGGTGCGGTACATCCGTACGCCCGCCTCCCCGAACGGGTCGGCGACGTAGCGGCTCGCCGTGAGGCCGGGCCGGTGCAGATAGCCGCGGGCCAGACCGGCACCGGAGATGTACACCTCCCCGGGGACTCCCGCGGGAAGCGGGCGCAGGCAGTGGTCGAGGACCCGGATGCGGGCGCCGACAACGGGCCGCCCGATCGACGGGGCGGACTCGGCCGGCAGCGGGCCGTCGACCGTGGCGATGATCGTCGTCTCGGTCGGGCCGTAGATGTTCAGCATGCGGCGGCCCGGGGCCCAGCGGGCGACCAGCTCGGGCGGGAGGACCTCGCCGCCGGTGACCACGGTGACGTCCGGGGGGAGGCTGCCGTCCGGCATGGCCGCCAGCGACGACGGCGGCAGGGTCATGCAGTGCACCCCCGTGCGCGCCACCCAGTCGGCCAGGGGCCGGCCGGGCAGCATTTCCTCGAAGCTGCCGACGACCACGCAGGAGCCGCTCAGCAGGGCCGTGTTCAGCTCGCCCATCGCCCCGTCGAAGCTGGGCGAGGCGAACCACAGCACGCGCCGGTGGGGCCCGAGGTCCAGGTGCCGCCGCTGAGTGGCCAGGAACGAGGCCAGCCCGCCGTGGGTGACGAGCACCCCCTTGGGACGGCCGGTGGAGCCGGAGGTGTAGATGACGTACGCGCCGCACTGCGGCGACAGCGGCCCCGGCCGTTCGGCGTCGGTGACGTCACCGGCGGCGGTGTCCGCCGGTACCACCAGCCGGTCGGTGGTCACCACCCGGTCGCGCAGGTTATCGGGGATCTTCTCCAGGTCCTCCGGCTCGGCCAGGATCAGGTGCGGCCGGGCGTCGGAGAGCATGAACGCGATCCGCTCGGCCGGATAGCCGGTGTCGACCGGCATGTGCACCGCGCCGCTCTTCCAGACCGCCAGGATGGTTGTCACCAGGCGCGCGGAGCGGGGCAGCAGCACGGCGACGATCCGCTCCGGGCCCGCGCCCAGGCCCAGCAGCACCCGGGCCAGCCGGTTGGCCCGGGCGTCGAGTGCGGCGTAGTCCAGTTCCTCGCTCCCGGTGAGGACGGCGGGTGCGTCGGGGTGCTCGGCGACCCGCTCCGCGAACATCTCGGGAATGGTGCGCGGCGCTTCGGCGGGAGCGGTCGCGGCCCAGGTGTCCAGGACGGTGCGGCGGGTCGGGGCGCTGAGCAGGTCGAGGCCGCCGACGGGGAGTTCCGGGCTCGCCGTGAACGTCTCGGCCACCCGCAGCACCGACGCCAGCAGGTCCTCCGCCGCCGCCTCGGTGTACAGGTCGGTGCGGTAGTGCAGCGTGACGTTCAGCGCGCTGCCGGGGCGGACCAGCAGCCGCAGCGGGTAGTGCGCGGTGCCGGGCGCGGAGGCGTCCCGCAGCGCGACCCCCAGTCCCGGAACCCGGCGCTGCACGTCCTCGTGGAGGCCGCCCGCGTCCTCGAAGCCCACGATGGTGTCGAACAGGTCCCCGAGACCGGTCGCCCGCTGGATCTCCGGCAGACCGAGGTGGTGATGGGCGATCAGCTCGGACTGCTCGCTCTGCCATCGGGCCAGTGCGGCGGACAGCGGCTCGGCCGGGTCGAGCACCGCCCGGCACGGCACGGTGTTCATCAGCAGCCCGATGGCACGCTCCACGCCCGCCGGCCCGCTCGCCCGCCCGGACACCGACGTGCCGAACACCACGTCGCCGCGTCCGGTCAGCCGCTCGAGGGCGATGGCCCACGCGCCGTTGAACAGGGTGTTCACGGTGATCCCGGCGGCCCGGGCCGCCGCACCGACACGGTCCGTGGCCGCCGGGTCCAGTGTCCGGGTGACGGTGCCCTGGGCGACGGACACGGACAGGTCGGCGTACGGCGCGACCAGGGTGGGTTCGGCCAGCCCGTCGAGCGCCTTGGACCAGGCCTGTTCGGCCGCCACCCGGTCTCGGCCGGTCAGCCCGGCCAGGAATGTACGGAACGGCACCGCGGGCGGCAGCCCGTCCGTCGAGCCGCCGTGCGCGTAGGCGTCGAACAGCTCGCCGTACAGCAGCGGCAGCGACCAGCCGTCCAGCAGCAGGTGATGGTCCGTCACCACCAGCAGATGGCGCCGCTCGGCCAGCCGGACCAGCAGCACCCGCAGCAGCGGGGCGTCCGCCGCGGCGAAGGGACGGTCGTGCTCCTCGGCCAGCAGCTCCTCGATGCGGGCCTGCTGCCGCTCGGGGTCCAGACCGGCGACGGAGCACTCGCGCCACGGCGTCTCGGCCCGCTCGGCGATCACCTGTACGGTGCGCCCGGAGGCCAGGCGCACGAACCGTGCCCGGAGGTTGGCGTGCCGTACCAGCAACGCGTCGAACGCGGACCGCAGCACGGAGGGGGAGAGATCCCCGGTCAGCTCCAGGGCCTGCTGGGTGATGTACGGGTCGACGCCGTCGGGCGCGAGCAGCGCGTGGAAACTCATGCCCTGCTGGAGTGGCGTAAGCGGCCATACGTCGACGGCGTCCGGGTGTGCGGCCTTCAGCTCCGCGGCTTCCTGCTCGGTCAGTTCGAGCAGCGGCCCGTCCGGCACCTGTTCGGCGGGCGCGGCGGGCCGGCCGGCGCAGGCCTCGGCCAGCGCGGCCACGGTGCCGTGGGCGAACAGGTCCCGGGGGCTGATCCCGAGACCGGCCCGCCGTGCCAGCGCGGACAGTCGCATCGCCAGCAGCGAGTCGCCGCCCAGCTGGAAGAAGTTGTCGTGCACCCCGGCCGCATCCAGGCCGAGCACCTCGGCGAACAGCGCGCACAGCTGCTCCTCGGTGGCGTCGCGCGGCCCGGAGGAGCCGTCGGCGGCGAAGCGCATCGCGGGCAGCGCACGCTTGTCGACCTTGCCGTTGACGGTGACCGGCAGCTCGGCCAGCTCCACCACCGCGGCCGGCACCATGTAGCCGGGCAGCGCACCGGCGACCCGGGCGCGCAGCGCGGCGGGCTCCGGCGCGGCACCGGGCGCGGCGACGACGTAGGCGACCAGCAGGGGGGAGCCGGGGCGGTCCTCGCGCGCCACGGCCACGGCGTGCTGCACGGCCGGGTCGGCAGTCAGCACCGCCTCGATCTCCGCCGGTTCGACGCGGAAGCCGCGGATCTTGATCTGGTCGTCGGCCCGGCCGAGGAAGCCGAGCGTGCCGTCCGCCTCCCGCCGGACCCGGTCGCCGGTGCGGTACATCCGCGCACCGGACGGGCCGAAGGGATCGGCGACGAACCGCTCCGCGGTCGGCGCGCTGCGCCCCAGGTAGCCGCGGGCCAGCCCGGCGCCGGCCAGGTACAGCTCGCCGGCCACCCCGGGCGGCACCGGCCGCAGGAAGGCGTCCAGCACATAGGCGCGCAGGTTGTCGGCGGGATCGCCGATCACCGGCCGGGCATGGTCGGCGACCCGGGCGTACATCGCGTCGACGGTGCATTCGGCGGGCCCGTACAGGTTGTACGCGGACACCCCGTCGGCGGTGCGCAGTTCGTCCCACAGCGACTGGTCGACGGCCTCTCCGCCCAGGGCGAGGACCCGGACGGGCGACGTGCCCCGCAGCAGGCCCTCGCCGATGAGCTGGCGGGCGAAGCTCGGTGTGGTGTCGAGCACGTCGATGCCGTGCTCGGCGACATGGCCGAGCAGCTCCTGCGGATCGGTGCGCAGCCGGTCCTCGATCAGGTGCAGTTCATGCCCGGCGACCATCCACAGGAGCTGGCTGAACGAGGCGTCGAAGACCAGCGAGTTGGTCAGGGCCGCACGCAGCGGCCGTCCCGCGGCGGCGGCCTCCGGCTCGAACAGGTGGGTCCGGTGGCTGTGGAACATGTTGGCCAGGGACCGGTGTGTCACGGCGACGCCCTTGGGACGTCCCGTGGAGCCCGAGGTGTACACCGCGTAGGCCAGGGAGTCGGGGTGCAGGGGGGCGTTGCGGTCGGCGTCGGTGAGGCCGGTGCCGCTGTGCTCCGCCGCAACCGCGTCGAGCAGCAGCTGCGGGGGGCCTGCCGGCAGCCGGCCGGCCACGTCCCGCATGGTGATCACCAGCAGCGGCTCCAGCTCGGTGAACACGGCGGAGATCCGCTCCGCGGGCTGCTCGAGATCCACCGGCACGTACACCGCCCCGGACTTCAGGATCGCCAGCAGCGCCACCACGGCTTCGGTGCACCGCGGCAGCGTCATGGCGAGGGCCCGTTCGGGTCCGGCGCCGAGTTCGATCAGCCGGCGGGCCAGCCGGTTGGCGTCCGTGTCGAGTTCGGCGAAGCTCAGGCTCCGGCCACCGCAGACGACCGCCGTGGCGTTCGGTGTGCGGGCGGCCTGTGCCTCGAACAGCTCGACCAGCGTGCCCGGCGGCGCGGGCCGCGGGCCCGGGGTACGCAGCGCCGGCAGCCGCTCCTCCTCGGTGAGCAGCGGCAGCCGGCCGACCGGTGTGTCGGGGTCCGCCACGAACTCTTCCAACTGCAGACGCAGCCGCTCCAGAAGAAGGCGGGCCTGCTCCGGCGGGTACAGGTCGGCGCGGTGGTTGAGCTCGAAAACCAGGGGCGGGCCCGGGAACACGGCGAGGCTGAGCGGGTAGTGGGTGCCTTCGGGCGCTTCCTCCAGGGCGTCGGGGGCCAGCGCGATCCGCAGCCCGGCGACCTCGGCGCCGCGGGCGGAATCCGGCAGCGGGTAGTTCTCGAAGGCGATCGTGGTGTCGAAGAGGCTGTCGTGCCCGCTGAGCCGGTGGATGTCGGCGAGCCCGAGCCAGGCGTGCTCGGCCAGCACCGCCTGCTCGTCCTGGATGCGCTCCAGCAGCCGGCCGAGGGGTTCCGCCGGGTCGATGCGGACCCGGACCGGCACGGTGTTGATGAGCAGACCCACGATGCGCTCCACGCCCGGGACGGCCTCGGGGCGGTCGGCCACCGTCGCGCCGAAGACCACGTCGTCGCGCCCGCTGAGCAGGGCGAGCAGCTGCGACCAGGCGCCCTGCACCACCGTGTTGAGGGTGAGGTTGCGCTGCCGGGCGGTCTCGCCCAGTGCCCGGGACAGTTCTGCGGACAGCTCCAGGCGGACCCGGCGCTGCGGTGCCCGGCTGCCCGCGGCGTCGGCGCCGTGCCCGAGCAGCGTCGGCCCGTCCAGGCCGGCCAGCACGTCGGCCCAGGCAGCCGCGGAGGCGTCGCGGTCCCGGGTGCCCAGCCATCCCAGGTAGTCGCCGACGGAGGCGGCGGGCTCCAGGGAACCGGCGTCGCCCCCGTGCTGCAGGATCCGGAACAGGTCCTGGACCACCACGGGCATCGACCACCCGTCCAGCAGGATGTGGTGGTTGGTCAGCACCAGGACGTGCCGGTCGGCGCCGAGGGCGTACAGCGTGAACCGCAGCAGCGGCGGGCGGGTCATGGTGAAGCGGCGCAGCCGGTCCTCGGTGACCAGCCGCCGCAGCCGGACCCGCTGTTCGTCGGGCCCGAACTCGCTCAGGTCGATCTGCTGCCAGGGCAGCTCCACCCGGGCGGCGACCGCCTGGAAGGGGTCGCCGGAGCGGCGCTGGAGGAAGCCGAGGCGCAGCGCGGGATGCCGGGCGACGACCTGCTCGCAGGCTCGGCGCAGCGCCGCCGGGTCGAGCGGGCCGGTCAGCTCGATGGGCAGCTGCATGTTGTAGTGGTCGACGCTGTCCTGGTCGCCGTCGTACAGCGCGTGGAAGAGCATGCCCTCCTGCAGGGGCGTCAACGGCCAGATCGCCTCGAACGAGGTCGGCTTCATTTTCCTGTCTCCCATTGCGCTTCGAGTTCGGCGATCTCGTCGGCGTCCAGTTCCAGCTGCGGCGCCGCCGGGGGGATGGGGTCGCCCGGGGCGGGGTCCACCTCGGTGGCGGCCTCGGCCAGGGCGGCGACGGTGCGGTGCCGGAAGACGTCCCGCGGGGTGAGCGCCAGTCCGGTGGGCCGGGCGCGGCCGGCCAGGCGGATGGAGGTGATGGAGTCGCCTCCGAGTTCGAAGAAGTTGTCGTCGACACCGACCTGCTCCACGCCGAGCACCTCGGCGAACAGCCGGCACAGCACCCGCTCGCGCTCGGTGCGCGGGGCACGGCGCTCGCGGGGGGCCACGGTGGGGGCGGGCAGCGCCCGCCGGTCGAGCTTGCCGTTGGGGGTGAGCGGCAGGGCGGGCAGCGGTACGACGGCGGACGGGACCATGTAGTCGGGGAGCCGGGCGGCGGCCTGCTGCCGTACGGCGTCCGGGTAGAGGGGCCTGCCGGGCTCGGGCACCGCGTACGCCACGATCTGCACGGCGCCCAGGGAGTCCTCGCGGACCACGGTCGCCACCTGCCGGACGCCCTCGACGGCGCCCAGCACCGAGTCGATCTCGCCCAGTTCGATGCGGTGGCCGCGGATCTTCACCTGGTGGTCCGCGCGCTCCAGGTAGCGCAGGGCGCCGTCCGGCCGGCGCATGCCCAGGTCGCCGGTGCGGTACATGCGGGTACCGGGCGGGCCGTACGGATCGGGCACGAACCGCTCCGCCGTCAGCACCGGGCGCCGGGCGTAGCCGTGGGCCACCCCGTGACCGGCGATGTAGATCTCGCCGGGCATCCCGGGCGGCACCGGGCGCAGTGCGCCGTCCAGCACGTACACCCTGAGGTTGTCCGCCGGGTTGCCCGCCGGGACGTCACCGGTCGTGCCGTCCGGGTCCGCATGCCAGGACGTGGTGTAGATGGACACCTCGGTCGGGCCGTACAGGTTGTGCAGGGCGGCGTCGCAGGTCTTGCGGAACCGCTCCGCGAGCCCGGTGGTCATGGCCTCGCCCCCGCAGAAGACCTGCCGCAGGCTGCCGCACTCGCCCGCGCCGGGCTCCAGCAGGAACAGCTCCAGCGTGGAGGGCACGAACTGCGCGGTGTGGATGCGTTCGGTGCGGATCAGCTCGGGCAGATAGCCGGGCTGCTGGTCGGCCTCGGGCACGGCGATGACCACCGTTCCGCCGGTGTGCAGCGGCCAGAAGATCTCCCACACGGACGGGTCGAAGCTGACCGAGGTGCGCTGCAGCACCCGGTCGCCGGGGGCCAGCGGGAACCGCCGCTGCTTCCACTGCAGATAGTTCACGATGCCGCGGTGGGCGACGACGATGCCCTTGGGCCGGCCGGTGGACCCCGAGGTGAAGATGACGTAGGCGGGGTGGACCGGATCGGTGGCGTGGTCCGGGGCCGCCCCGGTGACCCGTTGCTCCATCAGGCCGGCGAAAGTGCGGGGGTCGAGGGTGAGCGTCGGCCGGGCGTCCTCGGCCATGGTCCGGATGCGCTCGGCCGGGTAGCCGGGGTCGAGGGGAAGGTAGGCCGCTCCGGTGCGCAGCACCGCGAGGAGGGCGGTCACCAGCTCCACCGAGCGGGGCAGCGCCACGGCCACGACGTGCCCGGGGCCGATTCCGCGGTCGGCGAGCGCCGCCGCCAGCCGTCCCGACAGCCGGTCGAGTTCCTGGTAGTCGACCCGGCGCTCGCCGCACACCACGGCCTCGGCCGTGGGGGTCCGGCGCACCTGTGCCCTGAACAGCCCGTGCAGCGTGCCGGGCGGGTGCTCCACCGCGGTGGTGTTGTGGCCGTGCACCAGGGTGTCGCGCTCGTCGGCCGCCAGCAGTTCGACGCGGCCCAGGAGCGTGCCGGGATCGTCCGCGAACGCGGTGAGACAGCGTTCCAGCCGGTCCAGCAGCGTCTGTGCCTGCGCGGCGGTGAACACGTCCGCGCGGTGGGTCAGCTCCAGCCGCAGGCGCGGCCCGGGACGGACGATCAGGCTGAGCGGGTAGTGGGTCACACCGGTGCGGTCCGCCTCGCCGACCGCGACCCGCAGCTCGGGCACGGGGCGGCGGATGGCGTCCCGGTCGACGGGCGCGTTCTCGAACACCAGGGTGGTGTCGAAGAGTTCGCCGATGCCGACGGCGCGCTGCACCTCCGGCAGTCCCAGGTGATGGTGCGGGCCGAGCGCGGCCTGTTCGTCCTGTGCCTGCCGCAGTTGGTCGGCCAGTGTGCGGTCCGGGGCCGGGCGCAGTCGCACCGGAACCGTGTTCATCACCAGCCCCACCAGGTCCTGGACCCCGGCCAGGTGCGGCGGGCGGGCCGACACGGAGGTGCCGAACAGGACGTCGTCGCGGCCGGTGAGCTGGGCCAGCAACGCCGCCCAGGCCCCCTGGAACACGGTGTTGACGGTCAGGCCCGTCGCCCGGGCGGCGCGGCCGAGCGCGCCGGTCAGCTCCGCGGAGAGGCTGCGCACGGTCAGCGCGGGCATGGCGGTGGACGGCTGTGCCCCGGGCGCCACGAGACAGGGCTGCTCGACGCCGTCCAGCGCGCGCCGCCAGGCGTCGGCCGCGGCCTGCCGGGGCTGCCGGTCCAGCCAGCGCAGATAGCGCGCGAAGGACACCGGCCGCGGCAGCCGGGGACCGTCCCCGCCGTAGCAGGCGAACAGATCCCGCAGCATGAGGGAGACGGACCAGCCGTCGAACAGGACGTGATGACTGCTGAACACCAGCAGGTGCCGTTCGTCGCCGGTGCTGACGGCCGTGAACCTCAGCAGCGGTGGCACCGCCAGGTCGAATCGTGTCGCCTTGTCGGCCTCCAGGATCTGCTCGATCCATGCCTGCTGCGCGGCCCCGGACATGCCGCGCAGATCGTGCTCGGCCCACGGGACCGTCACCTGTCCGGCCAGGCGCTGCCGGGCCTCCCCGGCCTCGTCGGGCCCGAAGCAGGCGCGCAGGGCGTCGTGCCGGGCGACCGTCGCCTCGCACGCCGCCCGCAGCCGGGGCAGGGACACGGGCCCGGTGAGTTCGAGCACCTGCTGCCCGATGTACGGGTCGGCGTCCAGGCCGTCGGCGTACCCGGAGTGGAAGAGCATGCCCTCCTGGAGCGGGGTCAGCGGCAGGTCACCGACCGGTTCCGTCGTGTCCGTCTCCTCCGGCCCATGCGCCTTCTCCGCCTTCTCCGCCTCCCGCGCCTCCCGTCCGTCCGCCGGCTCCGCACCGGGCAGGTCCGGCAGCAGGGAGAGGTCGCGCCGCGGTGCCTCGCCGCCGTCGGCGACGGCCGCCAGGGTGGCGGCGGTGCGGTAGGTGAGGATGTCCTGCGGGGTCAGATCGAGCCCCGCCCGCACCGCCCGCCCGGCGAGCTGTACGGCGTTGATGGAGTCGCCGCCCAGGTCGAAGAAGCTGTCGTCGGCACCGACCTCGGACGCGCCGAGCACCTCCCGCAGCAGCTCGCACAGCAGCGCCTCGGTGGCGGTCGTCGGTGGCCGGTGGGCGGCGGCGCCGCGGAAGTCCGGGGCGGGCAGCGCGGCCCGGTCGACCTTCCCGTTGGAGGTGAGCGGGAGGTCGTCCAGGACGACGACGGCGGCCGGCACCATGTACTCCGGCAGCGTTCGGCCGACCCAGGCGCGCAGCACGGCCGGATCCACGCTCGCGTCCGCGGCGGGCACCACGTAGGCAACCAGGCGCCGTCCGCCCGAGGCCCCCTCGTGGACGGTCACGGCGGCGTGCTCGACCGCGGGGGCGGCGGCCAGCCGTGCCTCGACCTCGCCGAGTTCGACACGGAACCCGCGGACCTTCACCTGGTGGTCGGCGCGGCCGGCGAAGTGGAGCAGGCCGTCGTGCCCCCAGCGGCCGGTGTCGCCGGTGCGGTACATCCGGGCGCCCGGCGGCCCGAACGGGTCGGGTACGAACCGCTGCGCGCTCAGGCCGGGCCGGCCGTGGTAGCCGAGCGACACCCCGGCCCCTGCCAGGTACAGCTCGCCGGTGACGCCGGGCGGTACCGGGCGCAGCAGGTCGTCCAGCACGTACACCCGGGCGTCCCGGATGGGGGTGCCGATCGACGGGGTGCCGGGACCGGACAGCGCCTGCGTCATGGTGGTGAACACGGTGCCCTCGGTGGCGCCGTAGACGTTGTGCAGCCGGCAGCTGCCGCCCCAGCGCCGTACCAGGTCGGGCGGGAGCGGCTCCGCGCCGACGGCGATGATCAGCCCGTCGGGCAGCGAGCCGGGCGGCAGCGCGGCAAGGGCGGAGGGCACCGTGCCCACGCAGCCGACGCGATGCTCGGTGACGAACTGGGCGAGCTGGGGGCCCGGCAGCAGGCCGGGCGGCGCGATGACGGCGCAGCCGCCGGCGGCCAGCCACACGCACAGTTCCCACATCGACGGGTCGAAACTGGGCGAGCTCACCATCAGGACGCGCTCGCCCGGGCGGGGCCGCACCACCTCCGCCTGGGTGGCTGCGAAGGCCGCGAGGCCGGTGTGCGGCACCAGCACGCCCTTGGGGCGCCCGGTGGACCCGGAGGTGTAGATCATGTACGCGGGGTCGCCGGGCGTCGGCCCCGGCAGGCCCGGCACGGTGTCCGGGCTGCCGGGTGCGTCGAGAACCGCCGTCACCGACGCGTCGTCGAGGGCCAGGGCCGGCAGTCCGTCGCGGCTCGGCAGCCCGTCCTGCCCGCTGGTGAGGAGCAGCTGCGGCCGGGAATCGGCGAGCATCGCATCGATCCGGTCCTCGGGGTACCCGGGGTCCACGGGCAGGTACACGGCGCCGGTCCGCATCACCGCGAGCAGCGAGGTGAGGGTGTTCAGACCCCGCGGCAGCGCGACGGCGACGAAGGCGCCGCGCCGCACCCCGCGGTCGGCCAGCAGGCCGGCCAGACGGTCGACGCGGTCGGCCAGTTGCCGGTAGGTGAGGGTGCGGCCGTCGGCCTCCACGGCGGGCGCCTGCGGGCTTCGCGCCACCTGACGGGCGAACATCTCCGCGACGGTGGCCGGTGGCACCGGGGCCGCAGCCGGCTGGACGTCCCACAGCACCCGGGTCCGCTCCGCCGGTGTCGCCGGCTGCAGTCGGGCCAGTGGTGTGTCCGGCGCCGCCGCGGCCAGGTCACGGAGGAACGACGGCAGGCGTACGGCGTGGGCGTCCACGTCCGGCCGGTCGTAGCGAGCCTCGTTCGCCTCCAGGTCGACGGCCTGGCCCGAGCCGTCGGCAGCCGGGTGCAGGATGACCGTGAGGTCGGCGACCGGACCGCCGTTCAGGCTGGTCACCGTGCACGGCCGTCCGCCCAGTGTGGTGCGGTCACCGGTGCTCACGAGGTCGAGCGCCACATGGAACAGCCGGTCGCGAAGGCCGCTCATGCGCAGTTCCCTGCGCAGCGTCTCGTGCGGGAAGCGCTGGTGGGAGAGGAGGCCGGCGAGGGACTTCGAGACCTGCCCGATCAGCTCGCCCAGCGTCATGTCCGGCCGCACCCGGACCCGCAGCGGCAGCTCGTTGGCGAGCATGCCCGGGGTCCGCAGGGCCGCCTCGGTGCGGCGGGCCGTGGCGGGCACGGCGATGACGAGGTCCCGCTGCCCGGTCATCCCGTGCAGATAGGCGGCCACCGCGGCCGCCGCCACCACTGTCCAGCTGGTGCGCAGTCCCCTGCCGAGCCGGACGAGGGCCGCCATGTCGGCCTCGGTCAGCGCGCCCGAGGCGCGCAGGACGTCGCCTTCGCCGTCGGCGGACCGTACGGCCGGGGTGACCGGCTCCGGCCGGTCGGCCAGCTCCTCCAGCCAGTACTGACGGTCGGCCTCGAACTGCCGGGACGCGGTGTACTCGGCCTCCTCGGTGGCCAGGACGGCCACGGGACCGAGCGGCCCGGTGCCCGGCGCGGTGCCGTGGAGCAGCGCGGTGTACAGGTCGTCGACTCGATCGGTGAGGATGGCCAGGCCGGCGGCGTCGACCAGCGCGTGGTGGTAGCAGCTGTACCAGAACCAGTGCTCGTCGTGGAGTTTGAGCAGGACATCCTCGCCCACCGGGCCGCCGCCGAGGTCCATCGGCAGCCGCATGCGCTCCGCGATCCACGCGTGCCCCGCCCGCTCGGGGTCCGCCCGGTCCGACAGATCGACGGTCGAGCAGCTGGTGTTGGGCCCTTCCAGGAACTCCTGGTAGGGGCCGTCGGCGTCCTCGTCCAGGCGGACGTCGAAGACCTGGCACTCCTGCTGGGCCTGTCGGATCGCCCGGTGGAGCAACTCCGGCTCCACGGGGCCGCGGATGTCGAAGCGGCGGGTGAAGTTGTACCTGGGAGAGTGCGGGGAGAACTGCTGGGCGAGCCAGATGGCCCTCGCCGCGCTGGTCAGAGACGTACGCGTACCGGCGGCTTGCCTCCCCGGATGTGGACCCGGCCGAACCTGATCACCTTCCCGGTGCACCCTGGCTCCTCTCCCCCACGCACAGCGCCACGGCAGGGCGGGCGCCCGAGCCATGGCCAGTGCCTCACTGACGGTCTCGCCGCCGATGCTCGCTCGCGGGGGACTGGCCGACCAGGAAACGACCAGGCAATCGTTCTTGCTGGGTCCGTCCCGGCCGGCCGGCGGAAGTTACCCGCCCGCTGCCTGGCGTGCGCCCGGTGCGCGCCCACAGGATGCGGCCATGTCCGCCGCCGTCCGCGGCGGCCACGGCAAGGGCCTGGGAGGAAGACAGCCGATGAGCATCCCCGACAGGGCGCTACTGGACTGGGTCGAGGAGGCGCCCGCGGACCGCGGCCTGCACTTCGCAGGGCCTGGGGACTCCTGGGAGTACCACAGTTACGCGCAGTTGGCCGAGCTGGTGCTGCGCACCGCCGAGGCGCTGCGCGGCGCCGGCGTGCGCGACGGCGAGGTCGTGGCGATCGTGCAGCGCTCCAGCCCCGGCTTCGTGGCGACGTTCTTCGGCGCCATCGCGGCCGGCGGCACACCGTGTTCGATCCCGCCGCCGTTCGCCTTCCAGCGGGCCGTGGAGTACGAGGCACACGCGGGCGGCCTGCTCGAAACCGCCCGTCCCGCGGTGGTGGTGTGCGACCAGGAGGCGCAGCAACCCGTCGCGGCCCTCACCGAGGGGCTCGGCCTGCCCGAGCCCCTGGTGTTCGACGCGCTGGTCGAGGGTGTGAGCCCGGCCCGACGGCCCTACCCCGCAGCCGAGTCCGCCCTGCTGCAGTTCACCTCGGGCTCCTCCGGCGCCTCCCGTGGTGTGCTGGTCTCCCACTCCGCGCTGCGCGCCAACGTGACGGCGATGCGGCGATGGCTGGGATGGCGCCCGGAATACCCCGGGATCACGTGGCTTCCGGTGCACCACGACATGGGCCTGCTCGGCTGCATGGTGAACATCGTGACCACCGGGTGCGACGGCTGGATGCTGCAGCCGGAGGATTTCATCCGCTCCCCGCTGCGCTACCTGCGGTGCATCAGCGAGAACCAGGTCGGCCTCGCCGCCATGCCGAACTTCGGCCTGGCGTACATCCTGCGCCGGGTACGTCCCGCCGACCTGGAGGGCCTGCGCTTCGATGCCGTCCGCTCGGTGATCCTCGGCGCGGAACGCATCGACGAGCAGGTACTCACGAGGTTCGAGGCGCTGCTCGGACCGCACGGCTTCGACCGGCGCGCCCTGCTGCCCGCCTACGGCGGCGCGGAGGCCACCCTCGCCGTCACCGGCCTTCCCCTGGGTGAGGGCTGGACGTCCGCCGTGCCCGAGGGCGACGCGGGCGACACGAGCAGGGTCGTGGGCTGCGGGCGCCCGCTGGAGGGTGTCGAGGTGAGCGTGCAGGACGACGAGGGCCGTCCGGTGCCCGACGGTGTGGTCGGTGAAGTGGTCGTCCGCGGAGCCTCCCTGGCGACCCGTTACGTCGACGGCTCCGCCTCGCTCTCCGGCACGGAGCTCGCCGGTGGCGTGCTGCGCACCGGCGACGCGGGATTCCTCGGCGAAGGCCAGCTGTACGTGCTGGGCCGACTCGGTGACGGGCTCAAGGTGCGCGGCCGCATGGTGTTCGCCGAGAGCCTGGAGGCGCGTCTGCACGAACTGGGCATCCCACAGCGGCGGGTGGCGGTGCTGCTCGGGCAGCACCGGGGTCGCCCGACCGGCGTGGTGGTGCTGGAGAAGCCCGACCCCGACTGGGCGGCGCGCGCCCTCCCCGTGCTCGCCGAGGCGCTGGACGACGCCGAGTTGCTGGTGGCACCGGTGCCACGCGGCCAACTCGCCGTGACCTCGAGCGGCAAGCCGCGCCGCCGCGTGATGTGGAAGGCCCTGACCGAGGGCCGGCTGTCGGGGGAGGTGCACAGGCCGGCGCCGGTGTGACGGCGCCGGGTGGTGCGGGGCGGCTCCGGCAGAACACTGCCGGGCGCGCGGGGCCGGCGGCCCTGCGCGCCCCCCGTCGGACCGTCACGCCGTACGGGCTGCCGACGCGCCCGGGGCCAGCGGCTTGGCGCGTACCGCGATACCCGCGGTTCGGGCCAGCAGCATCACCCCGAAGGAGATGGCCAGGTAGCCGAAGCTGGTCGGGGTGTCGAAGTGGTGACCGGCCTTCTCGAACACGGTGCGGGTGGCGATCAGCAGAACCCACACGGGCACGGCGGTCCAGCCCGCCTTGAACAGGACCGCCCCCGCGGAGTCCCGGTGCACGGAGATCATCGCCCCGTAGACCGCACCCAGCACGACACCCGCCGCTACGACGCCCAGCCCCAGCCCGATCGAGGTGCCGGGCTCGTCCTTGTCACGAAGAACCAGCTGGAGGACACCGACGACCATGGGAAGAACGGGGAGCACCCAGGTGGCGACGCCTAATTTCTTTTCACGGAACTGCCGGAGAAGTACCAACGCCATGACGGCGAATGTCAAGAGTTGAATCGCGTTGTTGTCTTTCATCGGGGCTCCGATTTCCCATGAAGTTCTGTACGGCAGACCGTCTGAGCGGTGCCGGAGTCTACCGGCATCCGTTTTCCTCCTACATCCACTTCTCCCCGCAGCCCCGTCGGCATGCGTGGCTCAATTCCAATTGCCGGATGGTTGCCTGGCTGGGACCTCACGGACCGCAGCAACATGGCCGACGGGAACCGCTCGGCCCGTGCACATGGTTGGAGATCTCGCAGTGCCTGCCCATGACTCACTGGAAGCGGTCCTGCCGCTCGCGCCGCTGCAGGAGGGCCTGTTCTTCCACGCCCAGTCCACTTCGGGCGGGACGGACGAATACGTCAGCCAGGCCGCACTGCTCCTGGACGGCCCGCTCGACGCCCCGCGGCTGCACGCGGCCTGCCGGGCAGCGGTGCACCGGCACGCGGCGCTGCGCAGTTCCTTCCTGCAGCGCAGGAACGGCCGGACGGTGCAGCTGGTGCACCGCAAGGTCACGGTTCCCTGCACCCGACTCGACCTGAGCAAGGGGGAAGAGGCAGGAGCGCAGCTCGCCCGCCACCTCCTCGACGAGCGGCAGCGCGGCTTCGACCTCGGCAGGCCGCCCCTGATCCGCTTCTCACTGCTGCGCATGGCCGCCGACCGGCACGTGCTGGCACTGACGCATCATCACATCCTGTTGGACGGCTGGTCGTTGTCCGTCGTCCTGAACGATGTGATCGCCCTCTACGCCACGGGCGACGACCGTGCCCTGCCGCCTCCCGTGCCGGTCACCGGATACCTGTCGTGGCTGGCCAAGCAGGACACCGAGGCCTCCCTGGCGGCCTGGCGCACGGCTCTCGCCGGGCTGACGGAACCGGCCCTGACCGCACCCGGCCTCGCCCCCGCCCGCACCCTGCCCGACCTGGCCGTCGCCGAACTGGCCCCGGAACGCACGGCCGCGCTGCTACGGGCCGCCCGCGACCGCGGAGTCACCCTCAACACCGTCGCCCAGGTGGCCTGGGCACTGGTGCTGACCTCCGTGACGGGCAGCACCGACGTCGTCTTCGGGCAGACCGTGTCGGTACGGTCCGCCCCCGCCGCACGGATCCAGGACATGGTCGGCCTGCTCGTCAACTCCGTGCCGGTGCGCGTCCGGCTGAACCCGGCCGAACCGCTGGACGCCCTGCTGGACCGGGTCCAGCGCGAGCAGTCGGCACTCGCCGGCCACCACCACACCGGCCTGTCGGACATCCAGCGGGCGAGCGGCCACAGCACCCTGTTCGACACCTTCCTGTCCCTCGGCGATCCCGGGACCGGCGCCGCCCCGGCCCGGCCGGCGGACGGTCTGCGGATCGCGCCGCTGCCCGACGACCTGGAGCAGTCCGCGGGCCAGGACGCACGCGGTTCCACGCACTATCCGCTGAGCCTCGTCGTCGTGCCCGGCGAGCGGCTGCGCCTCGAACTGACCCACCGCGGCGAGGCGTTCACCGGACGACAGGCACGCGAGGTGCTGGCCCGGATGACAGCCGTCCTCGACGCCGTCGTCACCGCGCCGCACACCCCGGTCGCGGCCGTCGACCTGCTCGGCGGTGCCGGCCCGGCCGCCCTGCCCGACCCGAACACCCCCGCCCGCGGCCCCGCCCCCGGCACCACCCTGCCCGCCCTCTTCGAGGAGCAGGCCCGCCGCACTCCCGACCGGGTGGCCCTCTCCGACCGGCACCGCGCCCTCGGCTATCGGGAGGTCAACAGCGCCGCCAACCGGCTGGCCCGCGCACTGGTGGCCCGGGGCATCGGCCCCGAGGACACCGTCGCCGTCATGCTGCCGCACGGCACGGAGCTGGTCGTCGTCCTGCTGGCCGTCCTCAAGGCCGGTGCCGCCTACCTGCCGATCGACGCCGCACTGCCCGCCGAGCGGGTGGCGTTCATGCTGGACGACGCCCGTCCGGCGGCCGTCGTCACGGACGGGCCCACGGGCAGCGTGCCGCACGGGGCCGTGTCCCCCGCCGGCCTCGCCGCCGAGCAGTACCCCGACACGGACCTCACCGACGCCGACCGGGTCCGCCCGCTCGGCCCGGACAACGGCGCCTACGTCATCTACACCTCCGGCTCGACGGGCCGGCCCAAGGGCGTCCAGGTCGAGCACCGGGCCATGGCCGCCTACCTGGAGTTCGCCCGGCACGCGTATCCGGGCCTTGCCGGCACGGCCGTCGTACAGTCGCCGGTCTCCTTCGACTTCACCGTCACCGGCGTCTTCGGGACGCTGACCGCGGGAGGCCGGGTCCACATGGCGGCCCTGGGCGAACCGGCGCCGGACGGACTCGGCCGCCCGTCCTTCGCGAAGGTGACCCCCAGCCAGCTGCCACTGCTCGCCACCACGCACACCTGGCTGTCCCCCACCCAGGACCTGGTCATCGGAGGCGAGCAGCTCACCGGCGAGGCGCTGCGTGCCTGGCGGGACGGAAACGCGCACGCCACCGCCGTCAACGAGTACGGGCCGACGGAGGCGACCGTCGGCTGCATGGAGTACCGGATCGGGCCGGACGACACGATCGCCGCGGGTGCCGTACCGGTCGGACGGCCGGTGGCGGGCACCGCGGTCCATGTGCTCGACCCGTGGCTGCGGCCGGTTCCCGCCCAAACGCCCGGCGAGGTGTACCTGGCGGGTCCCAACCTGGCCCGCGGCTATGTGCGCCGCCCCGGCACAACGGCGCAGCGGTTCGTCGCCAACCCCTTCGGCGCTCCCGGGGAACGCATGTACCGCACCGGTGACATCGCACGCTGGGGCCACGACGGACAGCTCGTCTACCTCGGCCGCAACGACGGCCAGCTCAAGGTCCGCGGCCAGCGGGTGGAACCCACCGAGATCGAGGCCGTCCTGTGCGGTCACCCCGCGGTACGGCACTGCGCGGTCGACACCCAGGACGGCCCGAAGGCCCGCCGTATGCTCGCCTACGTCGTCCTGGACGGCGACCCCGGCCCGCAGGCGCTGCGCGAACACGCCGCGGCCCACCTGCCCGCCTCGCTCGTCCCGGACGCGTTCGTTCCGGTGCCCGGGATCCCGCTGACCCCCAACGGCAAGCTCGACCGCGCCGCCCTTGCGGCCGTCGCCCCGACGACCGGCGACGAGCCCACCGCGGGCCGCCCGCCCCGATCGGAGAGCGAGCGGCTGCTGTGCCGGCTGTTCTCCGAGGTGCTGCGCACCGAGGTGCACTCCGTGGACGACGGGTTCTTCGAACTCGGCGGCGACTCCATCATGTCCCTGCAACTCGTCGCCAGGGCCCGGGCCGCAGGCCTGGAGCTGAACCCCCGGCAGGTCTTCGAGCACCGCACCGTGGCGGAGCTGGCCGCGGTGTGCGGTCCGCCCGCCCCGGGCCGCGCGCCGGTCCGGCACGACGAGGGCACCGGCCGGTTCCCGGCACCGCCCATCGTGCACCGGCTGCGCGAACTCGGCGGCCCCATCACCTCGTTCAACCAGTCCACGCTGCTCGCCGTGCCCGCCCGGCTCTCGTTGCAGCGCCTGGTGACCGCCGTGCAGGCGCTCCTCGACCGGCACGACGCACTGCGCATGCGGCTGACCGACGACTTCGACCTGTCGGTGCCGCCGGCCGGTGCCGTCGACGCCCGGGGCAGCGTGCACCGTGTCGACATCTCCGGCGACCGGACACCGGACGACGTGATCGCCGACCACGCCGCCCGCGCCGCCGAACGCCTCGACCCGCGGGCCGGGCACCTGGTGGAGGTGGTCTGGTACGACGCCGGGGACCGGCCCGGACGGCTGCTGGTGATGGTCCATCACCTGGCCGTGGACGCCGTGTCGTGGCGCGTCCTGCTGCCCGACCTGCACGCCGCCTGGGTGGCCGCCGGCACCGGGGAACCCGCCCGGCCGGCGCCGGTGCCGACGTCACTGCGCCGCTGGTGCCTGGCCCTGTCCGAGGCGGCGGCAACGCCGCGCTTCACGTCGCAGCTCGACCGGTGGCGCCGCACCCTCGCCGAGGCCGGCCGGCAGCTCACCGACCGTCCGGCCGACCCCGAGCGCGATGTGCACGGCACCGCGCGCACCCTCTCGGTCGAACTGCCGCCCGCCCGGGCCGAGGCCCTGCTCACCACGCTGCCCGCCGCCCTGCGCACGGGCGCCGAGGACGTCCTGCTGACCGCCCTCGCGGTGGCCGCGGCCCGGCTGGGCGCAGGCGGCAACGGGCTGCTGCTCGACCTGGAGGGACACGGCCGCCAGGACATCGGCGGCCTGGACCTCAGCCGCACCGTGGGCTGGCTCACCACCCTGCACCCGGTACTGCTCTCCCCCGGCACCACCGCCATGGACGACGCCTCGCTCCTGCGCGCCCTGAAGACCGTCAAGGAGCAGCTGCGCGACATGCCGGACCACGGCATCGGCTACGGCCTGCTGCGCCATCTGAACGACGAGGGCCGCGCCGTGCTCGGCGCGCTGCCAGGAGCGCAGGTCGCCTTCAACTACCTCGGCCGGTACACCGCCGACGGCGAGAGCGAGTGGCGGCCCGTCGCCGAGTCCGCCGCCCCACCCACGCACCCCGGCATGCCGCTGGCCCACCCGCTGGAGATCAACGCGGTGGCCGAGGACCACGGCGCCGGTCCACGCCTGACCGCGAACTGGACCTGGGCGCCCGCGCTGCTGCCCGAGCGGCAGGTGCGGCGCCTGGCCGACGAGTGGACGGCCGTCCTGCACGCCTTCGCCGCCCTCGCCGACCGCGGCGCGGCGCACGGCCTGACCCCGTCGGACGTACCCCTCGTACGCATCACCCAGGAGGAGCTGGAGGGCCTGGAGGCCGACGGCCCGGTCGCGGACGTGCTCCCGCTCAGCCCCGCCCAGCAGGGGCTGCTGTTCCACGCGCACTACGAGCACGGCGCACCCGACGTGCACACCGTGCAGACGGTGCTGGACCTGGAGGGCGACCTGGACGCGGCACGGCTGCGGGCCTCCTGCCTGGCGCTGGTGCGGCGGCACGAGGCGCTGCGCGCCCGCTTCACGCTGCTGCCCTCCGGTGAGCCGGTGCAGGTCCTCGCCGACCAGGTCGAAGCCGACTGGCGGGAAAGCGACTTGGGCGGCGCCGGCCCGGCGGCACGGGAGCAGGCCGTCCTCGAGGAGCGCCTGCGCCCGTTCGACCTCGCCCACGCCCCCGTCCTGCGCTGGCTGCTGCTGCGCCACGACGCACAACACCACAGCCTCGTGCTGACCCAGCACCACATCCTGACCGACGGCCGCTCGACCGCGATCCTGCTGCACGACCTCGCCCACCTGTACCGGAACGCCGCGAACGCCGGAGGACTGCCCGACCCCGTCCCCTACCGCCGGCACTACGCCTGGCTGCAGCGCCAGGACGGGACCGCTGCGCGGGACGCCTGGCGCAAGGCGCTGTCGGGAGCCGAACCGACCCTGCTGGCGCCGTACGGGGACACCGCCCGGGTGCGCGCCCTGCCGGAGCAGCGCGTCACGGAACTCGCCGAGGACACCACCGCGGCGCTGCGCGCCATGGCCCGCGATCAAGGCGTCACCCTGAACACCCTGGTCCAGGTGGCATGGGCGCTGACCCTGCATCACCTCACCGGCGCCGACGACGTAGTCTTCGGCGGCACCGCGTCGATCCGCACCCCGGAGGTGCCCGGACACGAGGACCTGGTCGGCCTGCTGATCAACACCGTGCCGGTGCGGATACGGCTGGACCCCCGCGCCGCGCTCGGCGAGCTGCTCCGCGCTGTGCACCGGGAACAGGCGGAGCTGGCCGGGTACCGGTACCTGTCCCTCGGCGACATCCTGCGCGAGGCCGGAACGGGCGAACTCTTCGACACCTGCCTGGTGTTCGAGAACTACGCCACGGCCGGACCGGTCGCGGCCGATCCGCGGCCGGACGCGCTGCGGATCACCGGCATGGACGGACACGACCCGTACCACTACCCCGTCAAGCTGGCCGTGACCCCCGAACAGCGCCTGCACCTCTCCTTCGGCCACCGGCCCGACCTGGTGCCGGACCCCGTCGCCGAGCACCTCGCACACCTGCTCCCCACGCTCCTGCGGGCCCTCGCCGCGGCACCCTCGGCGGCAGTCGGCGACCTGATGCTCGACCCGGACGCCCTGCGCCGCACCCGGGACGCCCTCGCGGCTCACACCGCGCACCTGCTCGGTGCCGAACGGCTCGGCCCCGACGACGACTTCTTCGACCAGGGCGCCGACTCACTGACGGCGCTGAAACTGACGGCGCGGATCAACGCCGCGTTCGGCCGCGGTCTGGACGTCCGCACCGTGGTCGAACGACGCACCGCGCGACGGCTTGCGCCCCTGTGCGTCCCCGGCGCCACGGTCCCGCCCGCCACCCGTACCCCGCGTTCCACGACGAAAGGCACACGCTGATGCAGAACCCCTTCGACAACCCGGACGGCCGCTTCCTGGTGCTGCGCAACGACGAGGGCCAGCACTCCCTGTGGCCCGTCTTCGCCGAGGTCCCCGCGGGCTGGACCACGGTGCACGACGAGGCCGACCGGCAGACCTGCCTCGACCACATCGAGGCACAGTGGACCGACATCAGGCCGCTGAGCCTGATAGCGGCCATGGAGCGGGATTCCGTATGACCGGCGCCGTCGGCGACGACGCCGCCGTGGTGGTGACCGGGCTCGGCGCGGTCACCCCGCTCGGCGTCACGGTCAAGGAGACCTGGGAGGGCCTGCTCTCCGGGCACAGCGCCGTCCAGGCCCTGAACCAGTCGTGGGCCGCCGGCCTTCCGGTGCGCATCGCCGCCCCGGCGGCGGCCGAGCCCGCGCCGCTGCTCGAACGGGTGCTGGCCCGCCGCGTGGACCGGGTCGGCGCCTTCGGACTGCTCGCGGTGCGGGAGGCATGGGCCGACGCCGGCTTCGTCGGCCGGGCCGACGCCTCTGGCCCCATCGACCCGGAGCGGGTGGCGGTCGTCCTGGGCACCGGGATCGGCGGCGCGCACACCGTCGTCCACAACAACGAGGAACTGCGCACCCGCGGCCCGCGCCGGGTGTCGCCGCACACCGTGCCGATGCTGATGGGCAACCACTCCTCCGCCCTGGCAGCGATCGAGGTGGGTGCCCTCGGGCAGGCGTCGGCCCCGGCCACCGCCTGCGCGGCCGGCGCCGACGCGATCGCCGCCGGACTGGATCTGATCCGGCTCGGCCGGGCCGACGTGGTGCTTGCAGGCGGTGCCGATGCCGGCGTGCACCCGCTGGTGATGGCGGCGTTCTCGGCCATGCGTGCCCTGTCCCGGCGCAACGGCGAGCCGCAGGGTGCCTCCCGGCCGTTCGACCGGACCCGGGACGGGTTCGTCATCGGCGAGGGCGCGGCCGTCGTGGTGCTGGAGCGCGCCGCGCACGCCCGTGCCCGCGGCGCGCAGCCGTACTGCACCCTGGCCGGTGCCGGTCAGGCGTCCGAGGCCCACCACCCCACCGGTCCGCGTCCGGACGGCGACGGTCTGGCCCGGGCGATGCGCCGGGCGCTGGCCGACGCCCGGCTCGCACCGGGCGCGGTACGGCACGTCCAGGCCCACGCGACCTCGACCCCGGCCGGCGACGCGGCGGAGGCCGCCGCGCTGAACGGGGTCTTCGGACCCGGTGGCGTCCCGGTGACCGCTCTCAAATCGATGACCGGTCATCTGCTCGGCGCCTCCGGCGCGTTGGCGGCGATCGCCGCCGTGCTGTCCCTGGCCCACTCGGTCCTGCCCCCGACCGTCAACGTCCGGGAACAGGACCCGGACACCGGCCTGGACATCGTGCGGGACGTGCCCGTCGAGCTGCCCGCCGGTCCGGCCGCCGTCCTCTGCAACGCCGCGGGCTTCGGCGGACACACCACAGCGCTCGTCTTCACCCGCTGAAGCACACGGCCCCACGGCCTCGCGGTTCCACGGCCCCACGGCCTTGCCCGGGGCTCACCCGGCACAGAAACCCCACCGACCACAGAACTCAGGAACGAGGTACGGCCATCGTGCGGCGCACCATGCTGAAGTCCAAGATCCACCGAGCAACCGTCACCCAGGCGGATCTCCACTACGTCGGCTCGCTGACGCTCGACCCGGAGCTGATGGAGCACGCCGACCTGCTGCCCGGCGAACTCGTGCACATCGTCGACGTCAATAACGGCGCCCGGCTCGAGACGTACGTCATCGAAGGGGAACGCGGCTCGGGCGTCGTCTGCATCAACGGCGCCGCGGCCCGCCTGGTCCACCCCGGCGACATCGTCATCATCATCGCGTACGCCTCCGTCGAGGACGGCGAGGCCGCCGCGCTCGAACCGCGGGTGGTGTTCGTCGACAAGTCCAACAGTGTGCTGAAGACCGGCACCGACCCGTCCGCCTGACGGCGGGAGCCGGGGCGGTGCCGGACGGCGGGAGCCGGGGCGGTGCCTGACGGCGGGAGCCGGGGCGGTGCCGGACGGCGGGAGCCGGGGCGGTGCCGGACGGCTCACCGGACGACCTGCAGCCACACCAGCAGCAGGTTCACGGCGGCTATCGCCCCGGCCAGCACCGACATCCCGGCCCGCGCCGCCCGGCCGACGGCGAACTCCCCCATCAGGCGCCGGTCCGAAGTGAGCATCAGCAGCGGCACGAGGGCCGGCAGGATCCCGAAAGCGAGGACGACTTGGCTCACGATCAGCACCTGGGTCGGGTCGCACCCCGCGGCGGCGGCGACCAGTGCCGGCACCATCGTGACGGTGCGGCGCAGCACCGCCGGCACGCGACGCCCCACGAACCCGGACATCACCACCTGCCCCGCCAGCGTGCCCACCCCCGACGAGGAGAGCCCTGCAGCCAGCAGCGCCAGCGCGAACACCGTCGCCGCGCCGCCCCCGAGCAGGGTGCCGAGCAGCCGGTGCGTCTCTGCCAGCGAGAGACCGCCGGACGAGGCGCCCTGCAGCACCCCGGCGGCCATGGCGAGCATCAGCAGGTTCACGGCGTTGGCGACACCGAGGGCGACGAACACCTGCGAGCGCTCCGCCCGCAGGGCCGCACGGATCCGCTCGGGATCGCGCACGAAGACCCGGTCGGTCACCAACGCCGAGTGCAGATAGATGGCGTGCGGCATCAACGTCGCACCGATGATGCCGACGGCCAGGAAGGCTCCGTTCGCGCCCGACACCGACGGCAGCAGTCCCGAGGCCGCCGCGCCCGCGTCGAAGGTGCCGCGGGCGGTGAGGTAGGCGAACGCCAGCAGGAGTAGGGCGAGCGTCAGCGTCAGCAGCCGCTCCAGCGACCTGCGACGGCGGCCGTACAGGTCCAGCAGGAAGTAGGAGATGCCTCCCGTGACCAGGGCCGACACCAACGGGCCCATATGAAAGAGCAGTTGGAGCGCGATGGCCGAACCGGTGAACTCGGCGAGGTCCGTCGCCATCGCCGTGATCTCCGCCTGTATCCACAGCGCCGCCGACACGCGCGGCCCGAACCGGCGCCGGCACGACTCGGGAAGGCTCTTGCCGGTGACGATGCCCAGTTTGGCCGACAGGTACTGCACCGGTACGGCGGCGCACCCGGCGGCCAGCACCACCCACAGCAACTGGTAGCCGGTGTCGGCCCCGCTCTCCACGTCGGTGGCGAAGTTGCCGGGATCGATGTACGCGACGGCGGCAAGGAACGCCGGCCCCACCAGCCTGAAGGTGAGGCGAAGGCGGCGCCGTGGCGGGCGCACGCGTGACTCGGGGACCAGGGCGGACGTGTGCAACGGATTCCTCCGGTGGCGGGCGACGGCCGAACGGCCAGGAGAACAAGGCGAGTTGACCTCGCATCATGTCGGACGACGGAGCGTACATGATGATATGGAGTGGTTTGCATGTATAGGTCAGAAATATCCGAACCGGCAACCATGGTGCCGGTCACGCGCACGGCGGGGGCACCGGGGCCGGTGCCGGGGCGAGGGGGAACGCCGGATCACGGCCGTCGCCCGGTGCCGGCGCCCGATCGGTACGCGGGGCGCATCCGCAGCGCCGTCGTCGTCGGCACCGGCCTGATCGGCACCTCCGTGGCTCTGTGCCTGGCCGGGCACGGCGTACAGGTTCATCTGCGGGACGCGGACGACGACTCGGGGCGGACGGCGTCCGCGCTCGGCGCCGGCCTGCTCGACCCGCCCGCACAGCCGGCGGACCTGGCCGTCGTCGCCGTACCGCCCGCCCTGGTGGGGCAGGTCCTCGCCGAGGTCCAGCAGGAGGGCCTGGCCCGTCACTGCATGGACGTGGCCAGCGTCAAGCGCGGGCCGCTGCGGGACGCGGAGGCGCGCGGCTGCGACCTGTCCTCCTGCATCGGCAGCCATCCGATGGCCGGCCGGGAGCTGTCGGGCCCCCTTGCCGCACAGGCCGCGCTCTTCCAGGGCCGGCCCTGGGTGCTCACGCCCACCGCGAGGACCGGGACGGAGACCCTCAATCTGGCGCTGGAGCTGGTCGCCCTCTGCGGTGCCGTGCCCGTGCTGATGGACGCCGCGGAACACGACCGGGCGGTGGCCCTCGTCTCCCACGCACCGCAGCTCGTCGCCAGTCTGATGGCTGCCCGCCTGGAGGGCGCCGAGCCGTCCACGGTCCGGCTGGCGGGGCAGGGGGTGCGGGACGTGGTGCGCACGGCGGCTTCGTCCCCCGCGATGTGGATGGACATCCTGGACGCCAACGCCGGCGTCGTGGCCGATGTGCTGGACGACCTCGCGGCCGACCTGACCGCGACGGTGCGGGCACTGCGGGACCTGTCGGCGGCGCACCAGACCGGGCGGACGGCGGGAGCGGCCCGGCTGGCGGACCTGCTACGCCGCGGGAACGCCGGGCACGGCCGCATCCCCGGCAAGCACGGGGCGGTCGCCACGCGCTACGACAGCGTGGCCGTGCTCATCGGGGATCAGCCCGGGGAACTGGCGCGCCTGCTCGCGGACGTCGGCACCACCGGCGTCAACGTGGAGGACGTGAAGATCGAACATTCCCCGCGCGACGCCTCCGGGCTGGTGGAACTGTCCGTCGCCGCGGGCGCGGAACCCTCTCTCGCCGCGGCGCTCCAGGCACGCGGCTGGGGCATCCGACCGGCGGCCGCCGCTCCCCACGTCCCCTGACCGCCCGGAGCGGGGAAGCGGCACGGTCACACCTCGTCGCACCGAAGCCTTGTCGCACCCGTCCGGCACCGAACCGGCACAAAAAAACCGGCAGGGCCGGCCCGCGAACGGCCCGACCCCACGTGATCTGCATCTTCGTCCCTGCCGGACGGGAACGACCCGCCGGCACAGGCGCCAGAGGGTGGACTAGACGTTGAAGCGGAACGCCGACAACAGCGCTCCCACCTGCGGAAACGCGCTTCCGAGAGATTCAAGTCAGCACAGAACAGCACCGGCGGCAGGTCTGGGGCTCCAGGACGACAGGAAGGGCGGTCGCCCGTTGGCGATCTCGTGGCCCGCGCCTCGTCGAATCGCTACGGTTGAGCCATGACCGCACTGCCCGACTGGATGCGCCCGCCGCGCGAAGAAGGCTGGTTCGCGGAGGATCTGGACCGCCTTCCCGAGGCACCCCGCCACACCGAGCTGATCGACGGAGCGCTTGTCTTCATGATGTCGCCGCAGAGGTGGTGGCACGGCCACCTCGTCACCATGCTCACCGTCGCTCTCATGGAGCAGGCGCCCGGCGATGTCAGGGTCGGCCGCGAGATGACCATAAAGCTCGACGAGCGAAACCGGCCCGAGCCGGATCTGCTGGTGACGACGGCCGACTACGACGGAGACCGCACCTGGTTCGCGCCGGACGAGGTGCGACTCGTCATCGAGGTCGTCTCACCCGAGTCCGCGCACCGGGACCGCACGGTCAAGCTGCGCAAGTACGCGGAGGCCGGCGTCCCGCACTACTGGTGCATCGAGGACGAAGGCGGCACTCCTGTCGTCCACGTCTACGAACTCGACGAACCGACCAGCGTCTACGCACCCGCCGGCATCTTCCGAGGCACTCTGAAGCGTCCTGTGCCTTTCGAGATCAGTCTGGATCACTAAAAACACCCCCCGCGGCGAACAACATACAAACCACCACAAAGACAGCCCGGCAACACACAGGGGGCTGAGCTCACCAGAGCTCAGCCCCTTCTGATCTGCACGCTTGACGTATCGCCTAGCGCACGGTAATCAATCGATCACACGTTGAAGCGGAACTCCACCACAACTGGTCTGACCTGCGGTTATGCAAGCGCATCCCAGCACCATCCCAGCACGGGGTTCACGACAACGTACAAGAGCGCTCAGGAGCGCCCACGCTACACAACAGGGCCGACAGCCGGTCAAGGCTTGAAGGATTCATCCACAACGCAGCAGCCAGCAGCCCGCCGGGGCAGTACGGGGTACCGAGCTCCCGGACGGTCGATGCGGCCACGCGAGAGCGCCACAACCGGGATGCCAGCCCGCACGTGAGCTTCACGCCAGAGCGTCCAAGCGCCTCGGGCTGAGCAGTGCGCGTGGTCGGGGCGCAGGCAGTAGCCGACGGTCGCTCAACTCAGTGGCCAGGGCCCCTTGTCCAGCCAGTTCTAAGCATGGATACCGGCAACGGACCTACTCGCCGAGCCCGAACTGGGCCTTCAGCCACGCCGGGTTGAGCTTCAGTGTCTTGTTGTCGGGGAGGAGTTCGAGGACCTGGATTCCGTCCATGTTCAGGAGCTGGGTGAGGACGGCGGCGTAGCCGCGGGCCCGGGCAGGTGGCATGCCCGCGGCGGCGGCCACGGCTGTCAGGGGGAGAGTGTTGTTCTCACAGAGCGTCGCAAGGGCCTGGCGAAGTCTTTCCGGGTCCTGTTTGCGGGGGAGGAGGGCGAGCTGGTCACTGAAGGCCGGGGAGGCGAAGAGGTCATCCAGGAGCGGCCCCACCGGAGACTGGGCTTGCAGGGAGAGCAGTGTCCCCTCGGCTTCGGACGGTTGGAGGGACACCGCGATCTCGAACAGACCCGTGTCCTGAGGAGCGGACTTCTTCGTCGAGGTACGCCTGGACTTCGCCGGCTGTGTCGTCCCGGTCTCTGCGGAGAGTGGTGTCGAGGTCGCGTGCAGGCGCGTCGTGTCCAGCTTCCACCAGTGCGGCTCATACGTGTCCGTGAGTTGCCGCCACCCTGGCGGCATGTCCTTTGTCGCGCCGTTCGGCAGGTACGCGAGCACTGGGATCGTGAACTCGGCCGGGTGCACGCCCCCGTGGTATCCGGCGGCACGATTCGTGTAGCGGGTGTCGGCCGACCACAGGGCGACAATCGGGCCTCCGACCACGCGGGGACCGGCGAGCGCCATCTCGGCCTCGCTGACCAGCGGTTCGGCTCCACCATCCGGTACGTCGCGGTAGCGGGCGTTGACCGCCTCAGGGACGGGTACCTTCACGCCACGGTGCTCCAGTACGTGCCCGTGATCGCTGGTGATGAGTACGGCCATGCCCCGTCGGCGGGCCTCGTCCAGGAGTGGGGTCAGGGCGTCGACGTCGTCGATCGTCCAGTCCCACTCGTCGAGTCGTTCGTCGTTCTTCAGTCCGTCGTCGACGGTGTTGAGGACGACCGCGACGTGTGACGCGTCGTCGGCCAGCGCCGCCTCTAGGTCAGGCCCGAAGCGTCCACCGGTGCCGGCGGGGCGGAGGTCGTCCTTGTGGAAGACGGCCGCCTTCTGCCCCGACCACAGCCGCAGGGCAGGGAATTCACGCTTCTCGGTCTTCTGGTCGCCGCGTTGCAGCCTGCCGGTGAGGAGAGTGGTGCGGCTGACGGCGGTGACGGTGGGCAGGGCGGCGGCCATCGCCTGGCGGGTGGGCGGCATGCCCTTTTCGCCGGTGGGGTCGTACTCGGTCCAGTGCGCCGCGAGTTCCTCGCCGAGCTGCCCCGCGAGCGCGGCGCTCATGCCGTCCACGACGAGCAGCATCAGCCGCCGCTGGGACTTCACCACAGGCTTCGCGACCCGCTCGAGGAAGGTCTCGACCGTCAGCATCGAGCCGGGAGCGGTACCCGCCGTGGTCCACTCGGCGACCTGCTCGGCGAAGGCCCGGTCCATGCGGCGCCGCACCTTGCGCACGTCAGCGGCGAGCGCGTCGTAGGCACCGGACAGGGCGGGCTCGGTGTCGCCACCCGCTTCCAGGTGCTCCAACGCACGGTCGGACCACGAGAGTTCGGCGTTGTAGTGGGCCAGGGCGCCCGCGACGGTGTCCGGTGTCCATGCGGGTTCGGTGGCCAGCCACTGCACCAGGCGCACGGCCATCCGGGCGCGGCCGATCCGGGTGCGGGCCGTCTCGGCGAGGTGGTGCGCCTGCACTGCGCGCAGCGCCGTACGGCAGGCATCGAGATCTCGGTCGGCGATCGCCGAACCCACGGCGGCCAAGCGCGCTTCGAGTCCGGCGGGCAAGTAGGGGCTGTGGAGTACGGCCTCGGTCGCACCCAGATGTCCGGCGAGCCGTTCGGCGTCCGGGGTGACCTCGGCGAGGAGCTGTGCGTTGCGTGCGACAAGGTTCTCGGTGGATTCCCCGTAGCGCCGCATGGCCTCGTCGGTGAACTCGCGGCCGAGGATGTTCTCCGCTCGGCCGCGCGCCCGGAAGACCTCGGGGCCGGCCGGGGCGTGCTGCCACAGCGCGGCGGCGACGAGCCCGAACGGCAGGGCGACGGACGGCTCGTCGTGCTGGATGATCGACAGCAGGGCGTCGGCGGTCGGACCGGCCTGGTCCACCTCGGCGAGGAAGCGCCGCAGCCCGGCCCGCTCCCCGTCACGCAGCGCGCGGTAGGCGCGCGGTCCTTCGGATGAGGTGCGGCTCCACAGCAGCAGCGTGTCGATGTCGAGCTGGGCGTCCGCGTCGAGCAGCAGCCGTCGCCGTGCGAGGGTGGCGAGGGCGTGTGTTCGGGACAGGACCTGCCGGTTGAGGCCGGGCCAGCCGCCCGCCGGGACGGCTTCGAGGAGGGCCTCGGCCACCCCCCAGGTCTCGTCGCCGAGCCGTGGATCGATACCGGAGGCGGTGAAGGTCTCGCGGATGAGGTCCCAGTTGTCGACATGCTGGATGGCGTGCCGGTACGCGCGGACCAGGATGCCGGGGTCGAGTTCGGCGTCCTCCCGGTCAGTGAGCAGGACTAGCAGGGACGGGGCTTCTGCCGCACCAGGACCGGAAGCGTCGAGGTGGCCGAGCGCCTCCTGGTAGACGGCGAGCACGGACGGCGCGGCGGCCACCCGTGCGCGCCGGCCGCCGTTCCAGGGCAGGATCGCCTGCTCCTCCCACGTGGGTGCCGAGCGCAGGAGCACCACCTGGCGCGTGTCACCATCCGGCTGCTTGGGCTCTTTGAGCAGCGCGCGCTGACCCGCGAGGTAGTTCGCGACGGCGGTGGGCGTGAGACGGGCGACGCCCCGGCCAGCCTGAGGCATCAGTCAACCACCTTCCACGTGATCTCGATGGCCTTGCCGGGATGCGCGGCCGCCACCTGGTGCAGGGTCTGCTCGACCTCGGCGGCGCTGCCCTGTACGGAGCCCGTGCGGGCAGTGGTCTCGACCTTGGGGTGTGAGGTGTCGGTGGTTAGCGGCACCTGGTCCGGGGTGGGCGAGGCCGGGGTGGCCGCTGGTGGTTCGGTCCGCTGCTGGTGTTGCCGCTGGACGGCCAGGGCCTGGGTGATCGCCCGCTGGGCCCGCGGCAGGGAGTCCTGCAGCTTCCGGCTGAACTGGTCCTCGCGTGCGTCCTCCTGGAGGGTGGTGAGGGCGTCCATGCCAGTGCCGAGTTCGAGTACGTCCCAGGAGGCGTTCTGCAGGGCAGGCGCGACTACCTCCGCCGTCGTGACGGACGAGCCGAGCCGTTCCGGCGTCAGCTCGCCGAGGCCGAAAGCGGCGAGGGTCTCGACGACCTGCTTGGCCCCGCGCCCCTTCGCGGCGAGCAGTTCCTCGAGCAGGGCGAGGCCGCGGCGTGCGGTGTGCAGACGGCCGGTGACTGCGGTGTCGTCGAGGCCGAGGAAGTCCGCTCGCCGCTCCAGCTCGGCCACCAGCTCGCGGTTGGCGGGCACGTGCTTGTCGACGTGGGTACGGACCAGCTCGGCGAAGGAATTGACGATCCGCCCGCGCAACTGCACGGGGGCCTTCGTGCCGAAGATCTTCTCGTACCGCGCACGGGCCGTCTCCCAGGCCGACTCGGAGGGCAGGGGCTGGCGGCGCAGTGCCCAGCCGTCCTTGATCTCGCCCAGCTTGAGGTCCACGACGGGGGCCCCGCCGATCACCCACACCCGGTCCTCCATCTCGCCGTACGCGGCTGCGACGAGCTGCTGGATGTGGACCGGCAGCCCCATCCGCTGCGGTTCGTCCGTCCACGCGGTCAGCGATCCGTAGCCGATGTCCGCGTCCGGGTCGTTCTTCGCGAGCCGGTTGAAGTGATCGCGCCAGTACCCGCCGAGGGTGAAGTAGCTCTCCCCCATCGTGCCGAGCTTGAGCGGCTGCGCGACCGTCCGCATCAACCCCTGGTCCCCGCGCGCGATCTCCGCCTTGCCCTCGCGCGCCCCGGCGGCCTCGCTGACGTATCCGAGGACGGTACGCGCCTGGGCGGGCGTGACGGTCCCCGGGCCGAGGTCGGGGTGGGCCGGGTACTGCCAGGCGAGCATCTTGCCCGCGATGTCGCGGATCGCATCGCGAGGGGCGGCGCTCAGGCCGAGCGCGGGCGTGGGCGCGCCCGGCTTGGTGGCGATGTGTTCCGAGAAGTCGTCGAGAACGTCCCCCTCCTGCTTCTTCGCCAGGCCGTACGCCTGTTTGAAGGCGGCGAGCACGCGGTCGCGCAGGGTCTCGGCCTGCGTGGTGAGCAGCCCTCGTGCCCGCACCCGGTCGTCGGGGCCGAGGTGAGCGGCGAAACGGCTGTCGAAGTCGCTGCCGCTGTTCAGGATCCGCTTGATGACCACGTACCGGTTGAAGTCCGCGTACATCGTCGTCGTCATATGAGTGGGCACCCAGGTGAGGGAGTGCTGGACCTCGGGGTGCCGCTCCCAGAAGCTGTTCATCCGGTTCAAGTCCTCGCGCGGCCCGAACTCTCCCTCGTCCCACGGGAGATCGACGACGAGACGCCAGGTCTCCACGTCGACTGGAGTGAGCATGGAGTCGGGAGTCTCCTCCCGGTCGGCGATATTGGCGAAGACGACCTCGGTACGGCGCTTACTGCCCCGCCACGTGAAGTCGAGAGTGTCGTACGCGTCGAAGCCGCCCTGTCCCTTGGCCGCGGTCAATGCGAACTCCGAGCGCAGCATCTCGACGGCGGCGTCGTGGCGGTAGCGGGGCTTGTCGAAGGCTTCACGGCCGTTGCGGACGACGGAGTCGATGTCCACACCGCTCAGTTCCAGGCGTACGGTCATCGCCACGCCGTCGCCCGCGAGCTTGATCTCGGGGATCCGGCCTGCCCACTCCTTCAACTTGTTGATCAGTGCGGGGATCTCGCCGCCGGGAAGGAGCGCCTTGATGGTGCCGGCGTTGAGGGCCAGGAGCCGCTTGACCGTCATGTTCTGGAAGGCGGGCGCGGCGGGCGCGAGGGCGGACAGGACGAGCGTCGACATCAGCCGGTCGTCGTCGGTGAACTGCCCGAGCCGACGTGCGAGATCACCGTCCTCGATGGCGGCGGGGTCCTGCTGGTACGCCGCGACCTGTTCCTCCGCGACCCGGTACTGGTCGAGGAGGTAGGGGCGCATCCGGTTGCGGTACAGCCGGTCGGCCTCGTCGAACACGGCACGCAGCTCGTCGGTGAACGGCTTGTCGCCGCCGCCTGAGATCAGCGCGTAGATGTCACCGAGCGGCACCAACTGACCGACGCGCAGCAGATTGCGCCGCGCGGCGAGGAGTTCGCCCATCAGCTTGAGGCCGGTGCGGGAGCGCTGAAGGGCCGAGGACAGGTGGACGAGGGTGTCCATGAAGGCTGGCGAGAAGGGGTACGTGAAACGGAACGCGGTCTCCGTGGCGCCCACGTTGTTCTCGTCGCCGCCCAGGAGCTCGTCCCAGAACTTGGCGTTGGTGGACTTCGCCTTCTTGAACGCCTCCCCGATCACCGCGTCCGCCTCGGTCGTCAGCGGCTTGAGGAGGCGCGCGTGGGCGATCTGCGGAAGGTTGCGGTCCTCCAGGCTGATGCGGTCGAACCGGCCGGAGGCGAGCTCCAGGTTGTCGACGATGGCCCGCTGGTAGCGGCCCCCGTCCTCAGCGGATCCGACCAGGTCGCGCAGGTCGCGCTGGCGGGCGATGAACGACACGACGGGGACGGCGCGGCGTTCGTCGCCGCCCTCCACCAGATTCGTGATCTTCGCGGTCTCCCGGGACACGAACTCCGAGGAGGAGATACGGGATGCGAACCACAGGATCAGCTCGTCGAGGAAGAGCACGATCCCGTCGTAGTTCAGGCTCTTCGCATGCTGGGCGATCACCGACAGGCCCCGGTCCAGGCTGATGAAGCCGCCGTCCTGCTCGACGGCGCGCTCCTCGTAGCCGGGCAGCACCTTGGCAGCGTCCTGGGCGAGCCGGGCCCGCAGCTCGCCAGGGGTGGACGGGTCGGCGGGGTTGAACTCTTGCCCGACTTCCAGCTCCTCGGCGGCCATCGCCTCATCGAGCAACTCAGTTGTCCAGGTGAAGGCGGCGCCGAACTCGCCCCACTCCCCCGTGGATTGAGCGGGCGTGGCACCCGCCAGGAACTTGATCACATCCTCGTCGCCGAGCCGGTCCCGCATGGACTGCAGATCACGGAACATGGCATCGGTGCGGTAGACCCGCGGGGTCGGTGCGCCGGGCTCCAACTCCCTTATCCGCTTGACGTATCCGCCGAGGATCCGCTGCTCCATCGACTTGGCGTCGAGCATGTGCACCGGCACCATCAGGAACCGCCGCTCACCGTCCTGCAGCCATCCGTTCTTCGCGAACACCGGGTCGAAGTCGGTCTTGCCGCGAGCCGCCGGGGCCTGGTTGAGCAAGGCGTGCAGTACGGCCATGAAGTGCGACTTACCGGCACCGAACGAGGCGTGCAGATACGCGGCCTTCGAGGAGTGGCTGTCCACCGCCGACTTGATGATGCCGAGGGCCTCGTTGAAGTGCTGCACGAGGTCGTCGGTGACGACGTAGTCGGCGAGGGCCTTCGCGGCGCCGTCTGCGGTGGTGGCGTCGGCGAGCTGGAGGACGTAGTCGGAGCTGGACACCTCCGGCTTGATGTCGATCAGCTCGCGGAGGAGGGGGGTGCCGTTGTTGCCGTTTGCGGGGTTCGCAGCCATGTCGCTTCTTCAGCTCACTTCGTCGTCTTGGCGCGGCCACCGCGCGCCGCCGCCACAGGCCGCCAGGCCCGGATGTCGTCGTCGGTCAGCCCGTGCTCGCCCTGCAGGGCGAGACGGAAGTCGTGGTACGCCTGCGCCGCCGACTGGCCGAAGTCGGGGAGGTACTCGCCGTGCCACTGGTCCAGCCACGGCTGGAGTTCGAGCAGGGCGGCGAGGTACGGGACGAGCTCGTCCTGTGTCAGCTGGTTCTCGTTGAGATGGCCGACGACGGCCTGCGCCTGCTGCAGGTGGTCCCAGCCCGCCCAGCCGAGCAGTACGGGAGTCTGTACGTTGCTCTGCGCACCGTAGGAGATGAACCGCTCCTTGGGTACGTCGAGCTTGCCGCGCTGAGACCAGAAGCTGGGACGCAGGAAGTCGGCGGAGGTGTACTTGGGCGGCACGGCGGTCGCCTCACGGATCTTCCGCTTCTCCTCCTCGGAGGTGGCGGCGTCCTCCTTGCGCTGCATCTCCCAGGTCCGCTCCCAGTCGGCACGCTTCTTGAGGCCGGCGGGCTTGTAGCGCAGGGCGGCGGCGGCCGGAACGTGCTGGTCGCTGACCAACTCGGCGACGGTCTTCGTGAAGTCGGCGCGCGGCGCGTAGAGGTTGAGCACGGCGGCGAAGTCGTCGTCCTCCTGGAGCCGGTCGGTCAGCCGGGGCAGCGAGATGAGCGTGGGCTGATCGGCACCGTCGAACCACAACTCACGGTTGGTCTCAATCCGGTCCAGCAACCAGGCACGGAGCGCCTGCTTCTGCATGGCGTCCCAGCCGTCGGTGGCCCAGCGCCGTTTGTACTCGGGGCGCTCGACCATGCCGATGGCGGAGTTCGACTCCATCATCGCGATGCGCTGGTTGACGATGTCCTTGTAGGGCTGGGGCCAGTGGGCGGGGAGCTCGGTGATGGGCGTGGAGTTATGCCGTTTGAACCACTCCGAGGACGCCTCGCCTCGCTCGATGGCACGGGCCAGCACGATCTCGAAGGCACGCTCGCCGAGGGCGAGGGGTTGGACGTCGGCCGGGTCGGCGGGGCGGAGGTCGGTGTCGGTCAGGCCGTAGAGGAAGTAGACATGCCAGTCCAACTCCTCTTGGAGAGCGATCATTTGGGCGCGGGTGAACTCGTAGGCGGCGCGGGCGTCTCGGAGGGAAGCGGCGGTGGGGACAGCCTCGGCTACTACGGTGGCCGGGGAGGTGGCAGTGAGGTGTTGGGCGGCGGCGTCTAGGGCGGTGGCGAGTTCGACTGGGTACGTCGAGGGGATCGGAAAATCGCCGACGTTCGCGCCGTTGAACTGATAGTTCCACGACCACGGCTGGTCGGCGATTCCGCTGGACGCCGTGGCGTTTCCTTTGCAAAAGCAGACTAGCTTAAGCCAGACAGCAGCTGTGGAGCTGTTGAGCACGCCGAGCAATTGGAGGTGCTCCTCCTCGTTCGCCTCCTTCCGCATCTTGATCACCGGCGCGGTACGGTTGAATACCTTTCCGCCACGGTCAAGTACAAAATGATTGTGCGTCGCCACCTCTGCGAATGTGATCGACAGCGGAGTCCTGTAAGCCGAGGCAGTGTGTTGCATGTAGTCCCACCAGCCGAGGCCGGCGTCCGCCATGTCGCCTTGAAATGTGCGTCGCGCAGCGAGCATCGCCCTCAAAGACCACAAATCAGTTCGCAAGTTGTCCAGATCGATACCGGCGACATAGGGGTACCAGATCACTTCTTCAGGAGCCGCGATCCAATCGCGAACGTTGTTTCCCTTCATTAGGGGACGCAGTGCACTTCGATCGGTGACAGTGCGGAATGTTGGTCGCAGCGGCCGAATGTACGCCTCGTCCGCGCCGGCACGAATCGCCCGACCGATGGGCGGCTCGATGACTGCCTTCATCGGCATAGTGTCGCCACTGCTCAGCTGCTCGTTGAGCTCGGCGCCACCATCCACCAGGATCCACGGCGCCTTGGCAAAGTAGGTGTTTTGCTTGAGATCTGCCACGGACACCCACTGGCTCTTCGAGCCGGGTTCATCGATCTGGGTGACGATGGCCCGCCAGACAAATCCCTCCTCCGGATTCTCTGGAGTCGAAGGCTCCCCCTGCACCGACCGCACCGTACGAATTGTGTCCCCGCGCCCCTGTGTCCAATCGCGATTGCGGCCAACGAGGATGACTGTCGGGGTGCTGTGCCCCGGGATATACGCGCCGGACGAGTCGATGACTTCGGTCAGTTCCACCTCGTCACGGAAGAAAGACTCGATCAGCGTCGTCCCGAACTCCCGCTTCATGAAAGAGTTCGCCGTGATCTGGCCGACCATGCCGTATCCCGTGCCGTCCGCTCCGCCCTTTTTCGCCAGCTCGAAGAAGCGCTGAGCAAACGGCACCGACAGCGCGTACGTACCGTGGCAGGCGTCGTAGATTGATCGATACAGCTCGTTGAGCTTCTTGTCCCCGACCGTGATGTACGGCGGGTTCCCCACGACCACGTCGTACCGGCCCTCATCCAGAATGTACAGGCGCTCCTGAATGTCCTCGGTCGAGTACTTGAACTCGGCCAGCGGGTCGGCCTCGGCCGTGAACAGCTGGTCCGTCACGTGTCGCGGCTTAATGAGGGAGTCACCCACCGCCAACTGCATAGGCCAGTCGATCCCCGCAGCCTCCCCCAGCGTCCGGACCCCCGCCGCCGCCATCGCCGCAATCAGCAGCCGGAACCGCGCGATCGCCACCGCGAACGGGTTGATGTCCACCCCGTGCACCGACTCCAGTGCCCCGCGCACCCGCGCGTGCGGGTCCAGCTCAGGCCGCCGCTCAGCCCACTCCCGTACCAGCCGCCGGAAGGCGCCAAGGACGAAGTGCCCCGACCCGCACGTCGGGTCGATCATCTTCAGTCCCTCGACGCCGCCCCGCTCCCGTACCACCGAGTTCATCGTCCGGTCGAGGATGAACTCCTCCACGAACTCTGGGGTCTGCAGCAGCGCGTAGTTCTTCCGTGCGGCCTCGCTCAGGTCCTGGTACAGGTCGCCCAGGAACCGGGTGTCCCACCCCTTCGTCCCGTCGGCGTCGCCGTCCTCCGGCAGCGGGTCCGTGAAGTCGTGAACCAGGACCGACCTACCCGCCTCGTCGTCGACCGTCCGCTGCCAGAAATCCCGCAGCGCCCCCGCCCCCTCATGCGAGAGCGGAATCTGCCGCAGCGGATTGTGGTCCGAGAACAGCAACTCCCCGGCCGGCCCCTCCGCCAACTCCTCGAAGGCACGCTCGAACCAGCCTCGATACGTGGGATCGTCCGCCTTGTCCACGTACTCGTCGTACCGCGCCTGCGCGACCTCGCGCCCGGCGATGTCCGGCGCGGTGATGTACGGCTCCGGCACCAGGCCGTTGTCCTCGACGAACCGCACGAAGACGGTCCCGAGCACCCACGCCACCGCCACCTGCGTGATCCGCTCGTCCAGCCACGACTGCCAGGTCGCCGCCGTCCGGCCGACCTTCTTCGACGCGTCGTACTCGGCGCGGAGCCGGCCGCGTACCGCGTCTTCCCGCTTGACCTGGCCCTCAAGATCCGTCTCCGCCGCCTTGACCTGTGCCTGCAGGTCGGAGAGCAGCGCCTTGCGGTCGATCACTTGGTGACTCCTTCAGGGACTGTCAGGGCGTTCGGTTCGTGCATACGGGTCCAGGACTTGGGAATGGGGATCCACTCCTGCTGGGCCTCGAGGTACGGGACGGGGCGGCCGGCGAGTTTCGGGACGGCGGTCTCGTCGTCCTGGGCGACAAGCACCCACAGGGGTCGGCCGCCGCGCCGGGCGAGCGCGGTCAGCCGGTCGAGGACGTGCATCCCGTCGTAGCGGGCGAAGACGGCGGCGTCGGTGAGCAGGACAGGGACGTCGCGGCCGTCACCCGAAGCCGAAGGCGAAGCTGAAGCCGCCAGCTCCCCTTCAAGGACACCCTGCACGGCCTGCCACACCGCCCCCACCAGGTTCGTGAACCCCGTCGGTCGCTGCCCGGCCGGGAGGACGTCCGCCTTGACGACGACCTCCCACTGTGGCATCGCGCGACCGGGCGTGAGTTCGCCCCGCAGCCCCTTCAGGAACAACTCGGTCACCGACACCGTCCGCGCCCCGTACTGGCGGCTCAGCTCCCGCCCCACCACCGGGGCGCTCCGCGCGCGCACGGTCAGCACTCGGAGCCCGTCGCGCCGCGCGGCGCCCGCCAGTTGCGCCTCGGCCCGCGCGGCGGTCGACTCCCGGTCCAGCGGACCGCCGGTCCCGGATCCGCTGCCGCTCAGGACCGAGGTGTACGTCGCGACCGCCTCGAACTTCCGGGGCAGGAACGCCTTCTTGTCGGCCGCGTACTTGAGGTCGAAGCCCGCCTCGCGCAGCGCCTTGAGCAGCTCCTCGGGCCTATCCTTCATCCCGGCGAGCGCCGCCAGAGCAGGGAAGCGGTCGTTGACCCGCTCAAGGACCTCGCGCAGGGGCAGCCCTGGCTGCTGTTTCTCGGGCAGACCCGGCAGAACCCGGACCAGGCCCGCCTGGGTGAGCCGCAGTGCGCGGACGAGGCCCAGGTCGCGCGGGTAGATTTCGAGCCGCGGCGACAGCGCGGCGTTCTGGCTCGCCTGGGCGGCGAGGTTGGCGACGCGCCGGTCGTCCCAGGAGAAGTCGCCCTCGGGCAGCCGCACGGCGCTCAGCTCGGCGAGGACCGTGCTCGAACCCGGAAGGGAGTCCCTTCCGGCGAGCTTGTCGGCGGCGTCGCCGAGCCGCTTCACATAGCTCAGCAGTGCGGCCGGGGCGGGAGTGTCGGGTCCGTCAACTTCGTTGTCCGGGTCGACCTCCAGCGCGAGGAAGCCCGCGCGCCGTACCGGATCGGTTGCCTTGTACGGGGCGAAGTGCTGGAAAGCCCTTTCGGCTATGGGTAGTTGCTGCTCGCGTTCGATCAGCGCGCGGAGTACGGCGAAGGCTGCGGCCCGTCGTACGTCCGGGTCGCCCAGGGAGTAGCCGCGGGTGCCGAGCAGCCAGCCGGCGAGGGCGTCCACGGAGGCGACCCGGCCGAGCGCGCGGAGCTGCTCCAGAACCGCTGCCCGTACCTCCCCCAGGCCCTCGTCCTCGGCCCAGCGCTTGCGAAGCTTCTTCAACTCGCCTGAGATCGAGGACTGATTGGCGACCCCGACGGCCTGCGCGGCATCGTGCTGCCTCGGCCACACCGGAAGATCGGGCAGCGTCCCGTCGGCTCCTGGCGCGCGCAGCAGATGCACGGCCACGTCGTGCAGCCGCTTCGTTCGGCCGCCGGCAGGCGGGATGATCCGGGCCAGGAGATGGTCGATGTCCTGGGCTTCGGAGCCCTCCCCGATCAGGCGCGCGAGGTCCTTCTCGAGCGGCGTCCCGGGCTCCGGCGACGGCTCGGGCACGGGCTGCGGATCGGGCCGCGAGCCGAGACGGGCTCGCCACTCCTTCTGCCGGCGCTGGATCTCCGTACGCGTCCGCGCCCCGAGCCCCGGACGGTTGATGAACGTACGGCTGGCCCGGTCGAGGAACTCACCGACCGTGGTGAGCTTCATGTCCCGCAGGATCGAGTACGCGGACGGCGTCAGGCCCGCACGCACCAGAGGAGTGTCACGGGTGGCGACCTCGGCCAGCTGGTCGCGCAGCTCAGCGGTGTCGGCTTCGCCGTCCGGTGCGGAGCCCTGTCCTTGCCGCCTCAGCGACTCGTGTCCGGCGCTTGCGGCGAGCCGCTGAGCGTCCTGGAACACCCGCTGCCAGGACGTGCGCATGTCCCGCAGGTCCTTGTGGCGGTTCTTCGCATCCCTGCTCAACGCTTTGCGGAAGAACTCGGTGAGCCCGTCACGCAGTTCGTCCTCGAAGCCCTCCGACGCGATCGTCGGGTACGGCCACTCCTTCGGGTCCGTCATCCGCGGGGTGACGGACCCGTCGCCCCACTGCGGCAGCTCGTTCGACGCCATCTGGTGCAGTGTCACGGCGAGCGCGTACCGCTCCGCGGCGTCGTCGTACAGGTTCCGCATGACCGTGCCGACGAACGGGTCGAGATAGCCGGATGTGCCCGCGCCGGTCTCGCGGGCCGAGACGGCGGTCAGCGAGAAGTCGAGGAGCAGCGCCTGCCTGGTGCCGTTGGGGCGGATCCGGATCGCGATGTTGTCCGGTTTGATGTCGCGGTGCCAGACGCTCTCGCCCTCCAGGTAGTAGAGGGCGTTGAACAGGTTGTCGCTGTAGCGCTCCAGGTCGTCCATGGTGAGGCGGCCCTGCCGTCCCAGGACGCGCGCCATGGTCTCGTCCCGCGCGGTGCGGTCGTCGCGCTTGTCGTCCGCCTCGGCCTTGATGTTGCCGACGTACTCGGTGGCCAGGACCGTACGCCCGCCCACGGTGAACGTGCCGGGCACCAGCAGCCGGATGATGCTCGAGTCCCGCAGTCGGCCGAGCGTCTCCGCCTCGCGCTGCAACGCCTCCGACTTGTCGTCGTCGAGCGCCACCTTCAGCACCGCGAACGCGTCGCTCTTCCCCTGCTGTTCGTCGAGTACGAGCAGGGCGCGCGCCGTCGAGCCGGTGCCGAGGCGGCGGCGTACCCGCCAACGCCCCTGCAGCAGCGTGCCGGGCGGGACCTCCAGCGGGTCGAGGTCGTCGGCGGGCTCCTCCTGCCCCGGCTGCTCGTCGTCCAGTGCGGCGGCGGGCCGAAGGTCCTCCTCGACCTCTGCCAGCATTTCCAGGAAGTCGCCCACCGCGTCGAGCCGCCGGTCCGGCTGCTGGGCGGTGGCGGCGTCGATCAGGTCGTCCAGGAACGGCGGGATGCCGTCCTTGACGGCCGACGGGGCGAGTCGCTCACCGCTCTCCACGCGGGCCTGCAGCTCCGCGCTGGTCGCGGCGGGAGCGCTGCCGGTGGTGAGCAGATAGGCGAGCGTGCCGATGCCGTACACGTCCATGCGCGCCGGATCGGCCTTCGGGGCGGTCAGCTCCGGCGCCAGGTAAGGGTCCGAGGCGTCGTCGACGCTCCCGTCCGACACCGTGGACGGCGCCAGGCTCACACCGCTGGAGGTGACCGTACGCGAAGCCAGCTGCCAGTCGGAGACGTGCGTCAAGGGCCGCCGCCAGCGCTCCTCCTCGCTCAGTTCATGCCCTGCCGCGCCCTTGTAGCGGGGGATGACATGGATGGAGCGTGGCGTGAGGGCGCGGTGGTAGAGCCGCTTGGCGTGCGCGTACTTGATCGCCTCGGCGATCTGGCGGACGAGCGCGAGCCGGTCCTCCAGGTCCAGCTGCCCGCCCCACCGGTCGAGGAACTCGTCCAGGTGCAGCCGCTCAGGATGGTGGTCGAAGGTGAGCGCCGGGCCCGCGTCATGGTCGGAGGGGTAATAGTCCCGGATGCGCACCACACCGGGGTGGTGGATCCGCTTCAGTGTGTCGGCCTCCCGCTTCGCCGCCTCAAGAAGCGCCTTGCGCGCCTCGCTGCTCGAATTGCGGGGCCGCAGATGGACCCGTACCCGCACAGTCTCGGACAGCTGCTCGTGTCTGCCCGCGTAGTCGGCCCAGGTGGCACCCGTGTCGAAGGGGCGCTTGTCCAGGATGAACGGGCCGACCTTCGCCTCCCTCACCACCTGCTGGATGCCGACCTGGGCGAGCGCCCTGCCGATATCGGAGCTGCCCTGGGATGAGATTCTGAACCGGTCTTCGCGCGGCGGCAGTCGGAGCTCGGCGAGGAGGGCCGGGATGCCGTTGTAGATGTGGGCGTTCAACTCGTGCGGCGGCAGCGCCAGGTCGAGGCCGTCCTCGGTGAAGCACACCCCCTCGGTGATGTACACCTTGGCGCCATACCTGCGCAGCAAAGAAGCCAGTTCCTTGGACTTCTGGTTGGTGAGATGCAGTGGATCGCCGAGGCCCTTCCCGTATCCGCGTCGGTTCCCGGGCGGGATCTGCACCCACTGACCACCGCGCCGTTCCACCCGGCCGTGCAGGCTCTTCAACTCGATCATGTGCACGCCACCCGGCGTGACCACCAGAAGGTCGACCTCACGGACGTGACCCGTCTGGCTGACGAAGGTGAAGTTGGACCACGCCCGCCACGGACCGTCTTCCGGCAGAGGCGTGAGGATCCTCTCGAGGGCCGCCTGCTCATGCGGGAACTCGGAAGCAGCGACGGCCGTCCAGCGACCCTTCTTCATAAGCCTGACTCTCCGATCCCGCACGCCCCGCCACCCAGGGCGACCCCGGTGGGTTACGACGGTTGCAGCGAGTAGCTCGTGTCCGGCATCGCGACAACCCACCCCGTTCGATTGTACGGGCGCGATCACCACCCCCCACCCCTTTCCGCTCACCCCGTACCAGGGCTTTCGACCCCACGATCGCGGTGCCGAAGTGGATCGTGCACAGCGATCCCGGGCAGCAGGAGGAGCAGGTTTGCGAGGATGGCGCGGTGAATGACGTACGTGGTCAGGTCAGCGCCGTCCGGCGGCGAGGCGTCGTGGACGCGCTGCGGCGGGGAGCCGTGCCTGAGCAGGGGCTCGATCTGCTCGCGACCGGCCTCGACCGGTTCGCCCCCGCCTTGGACGAGGAGCTGGCAACCGTCGCGGGCGGCGGCTCCGTCTTCAAAGCGGTACGCGGCGAGTACGGCTCCGGCAAGACGTTCTTCACCCGGTGGCTCGCCGAGCGGGGCAAGGCCCGCGGATTCGCCGTCAGCGAGATCCAGGTGTCGGAGAACGAGACGCCGCTGCACAGACTCGAAACCGTCTACCGGCGGCTCATCGAGCGGCTCACCACCTCGGCCTTCCCGCCCAGCGCGCTGCAGCAGGTCGTCGACGGCTGGTTCTACGCGCTGGAGGAGGACGCCCTCGCCGACGGTGTCGCCGAGGACGCGCTCGCCGACGCCGTGGACCATTTGATGTCGGCACGGCTCGCCGAGGTCTCCCGGCACGCACCGGCCTTCGCCGCCGCGCTACGCGGTTACCGTCAGTCGCTCGAAGCCGGGGACGAGACGGCGGCAGCCGCCGTCCTCGCCTGGCTAGGCGGGCAGCCACATGTGTCCGCGGCGGCTCGCAAGGCCGCCGGGGTGCGCGGTGACCTCGACCACTTCGGAGCCCTCGGGTTCCTCCAGGGACTCCTCACCGTCCTGCGCGACACCGGTCACGCCGGCCTCGTCGTCGTACTCGACGAGGTGGAGACGCTGCAGAGGGTCCGCTCCGACGCCCGCGACAAGGCTCTCAACGCGCTGCGCCAGCTCATCGACGAGGTGCACTCCGGCCGGTTCCCCGGCCTCTACCTGGTGATCACCGGTACCCCGGCCTTCTACGACGGGCCACAGGGGGTACAGCGGCTGGCCCCCCTCGCACAGCGGCTCGCCACCGACTTCACGACCGACCCACGCTTCGACAACCCGCGTGCCGTACAGATCCGCCTGCCGGGCTTCACCGGGGAGCGACTCGTCCAGCTCGGACTGAAGGTACGGGACCTGTACGCCGCCGGAGCGGGCGATCCGGGGCGGATCCGGGCGGTGGCCGACGAGGCATATATCGACGACCTCGCCAAGGCCGTAGGCGGGCACCTGGGCGGGAAGGTCGGCGTCGCCCCGCGGATCTTCTTGAAGAAGCTCGTCGGGGACGTCCTCGACCGGATCGACCAGTTCGAGGAGTTCGACCCACGGGTCCACTACCAACTGACCGTTTCTGGGAACGAGTTGACCGCTGTGGAACGCAACGCGGCGACCGCGGACGACATCGGTCTCGAGCTGTGATGGCGCCGGACCAGCCGGACCGCCCGAACCCGGCGGACCGTCTACACCCCGTACTCCTGCACCACATCGTCAACAGCCTTGGCTGGCCCGACCTGCGCCCCCTACAGAAGGCCGCCATCGACCCGCTGATGGACGGCGAGGACGCCGTGCTGCTCGCCCCCACCGCGGGAGGCAAGACCGAGGCGGCCTCCTTCCCGCTGCTCGCCGCCATGGAAGCCGGCGACTGGCAGGGCACCTCGGTGCTGTACCTCGCCCCCCTCAAGGCCCTCCTCAACAACCTCGAACCGCGCCTTGCAACCTACGCGGGATGGCTCGGCCGGACGGCGGGGCTGTGGCACGGCGACACCAGGGAATCCGCCCGCAAGCGGATGCGGGTAGAAAGCCCTGACATCCTCCTGACCACCCCCGAATCCCTCGAAGCGCAGCTCATCAGCGAGAAGACCGACCACAAACACATGCTCGGCGGATTGCGGTCCGTGGTCGTCGACGAGGTCCACGCCTTCGCCTCGGACGACCGCGGATGGCACCTGCTCGCCGTGCTCGAACGCCTCGAGCGCCTCGCAGGCCGGCGCATCCAGCGCATCGGCCTGTCCGCCACGGTCGGCAACCCCGAGGACCTGCTGCACTGGCTGCAAGGGGCGCGACCACACGAGCGCGCGGGCCGCGTCGTCGCCCCCGGCGTTCAGCTCACGGCGCCTGAAGGAAGCACCCCACCACCCGGTGACGTCGAACTCGACTACGTGGGCTCCCTCGACAACGCGGCCAAACTCATCTCCCTCCTGCACGGCGGCGAAAAGCGTCTCGTCTTCTGCGACTCCCGCGCATCGGTCGAGGAACTCGGCGAGAAACTCCGCCTCCGCGGCGTGACGACGTACCTCTCCCACTCCTCCCTCTCGCTCGACGAGCGGCGCCGCTCCGAAGAAGCCTTCGCCGAGGCCCGCGACTGCGTGATCGTCTCCACCTCGACCCTTGAACTCGGCATCGATGTGGGCGACTTGGACCGGGTCATCCAGATCGGCGCCCCTGACACCGTCGCCGCCTTCCTGCAGCGCCTGGGCCGCACGGGACGGCGCGCCGGGACCGTACGCAACGCCCTCTTCCTCGCCACTGAAGAGCCCGCCCTCCTGAAGGCCGCGGCACTGCTCCTGCTGTGGGGCCGCCACTGGATCGAGCCCGTCGTCCCGCCGCCACAGCCGCGCCACCTCGTCGCCCAGCAGATTCTCGCCGCGGCCCTGCAGCAGCACACACTCGGCGACCGCACCTGGCACGAGGAGTGGAACGGTCTCGCCCCCTTCGACAAGAGCGCGACGTCGATCATGAAGTACCTGGTCGGCGAGGGCTTCCTGGACAGCGACGAAGGGCTCCTCTTCATCGGTCCCCAGGCCGAGAAGCACTTCGGCCGCCGCCACTTCATGGCCCTCACTGCGGCCTTCACCGCCCCGCCGCAGTTCACCGTCTACTTCGGACGCAAGGACCTCGGCACCATCGACCCCCGGCTTCTGCTGGAACAGCGTGAGGGGCCGCGCCTGCTGCTCCTCGGCGGACGAAGCTGGCAGGTCGGCCATATCGACTTCAACCGCAGACGCGCCTTCGTCGAACCCGCCGACGGCGGTGGCCGCGCCCGCTGGGACAGCTACGGGCTCAGTGGCCTCTCCTTCCCGCTCACCCGCGCCATGCGCGACGTACTCCTCGGCGCGGACCCGCCCGTCCGCCTCACCCGGCGCGCACAAGCACGCCTCGCCGAAGTCCGCGAGAACCGCGCCGCACACGTCGACGAGCACGGCACACTCCTGCTCCGCGAGGACGACAAGCTCGAGTGGTGGACCTGGGCCGGATTCCGCGCCAACGCCACCCTCATTGCCTCCCTCGGGACACTCGCCGACCCCATACAACGGCCCGACGACGAGCGGATCCGCCTCAATGCGGCGACAACAGCGCAGAGTTGGAAGGCTGCCCGCACCGACCTCGCCGACCACCTGGTCCTGCCCGAGGTCAACCCCCGCGCCGTACACGGCCTGAAGTTCTCGGCCGCCCTGCCCGAGCACCTCGCCACACGCACCGTCGCCGCCCGTCTGGCGGACTTCGACGGGGCCCGGTCCGTCCTTGACGAGGCGGTGCGCTGGGCGACACGGCAGTAACCCGCCGGAGCCTCTGCCCCTCAGGTCAACAAGCGCGTGCCGTACGAATCTTGTGTGCCACAATCACCCGGTGTTACTGACCTATGTCGACGAGTCGTACGACCGCCAGCGTTACTGGATGGTGGCCCTGGTCGTCACCGAGCATCATGTGCGTCCGCTGCAGCGCGCCCTCGACGCGGTGGTCCGCAAGGCGTCGGAGTCATACCCGGTCGACGAGTCCGCCGAACTCCACGGGCACGCATTGCTGCAGGCCAGGGAGGACTGGGCAGCCATGCGCACCAAGGAAGGTGACATGGTGCGCGCCCGGATCGGTGTCTACGGTGACGCGCTCAAGGCGATCGGTGCGCATGACGTACAGATCATCATCAGGGGTCTGAACCTGGAGCGGTACCCGTCTCGGGCGGAACTGCCTGTGCCGCCCCACCAGCGAGTTCTGAAAGATCTGCTGAGCCGCGTCAACGATCAGGCGCGGGCCTACGGGCAGTGGACGCTGATCATCGCCGACGAGATCGACGGGGCGGCCGAGCACCAACGGCACTTCCGCCTCTACCAGCGCGACGGCATCGACGGGACAGGGTGCGACCGGCTCCCGGAGATCGTCGACACGATCCACTTCGCCCCGTCCCGCGCAAGCCGCCTTCTCCAGGCTGCAGACCTCGTCGCCTACCTGTACCGCAGGCTCGCTTCTGGCCAGGACTCCAGCCCGCGGGCGCGGCAGACGAGTGAGCGGCTGTGGTCATACGTAGCCGGTCGGGTGGTGCACGAAGCGTGTGAGCAGCATGGGTCAGAGGATGACCAACCGGGTTCGTGATGCACAAAGGCCCCGCATCCGCGGGGCCTAGGGCGAATCGGGCGTCGCTACTTGAAGACGTCCCTGCTGCGCAGGCTAGCACGGTCCCCGGTCCGGCGGCAGTGCGCGTCTCATGGGCTCCTGGGGCGCGGCGGCAGGCTGCGACGAGCGTGGGAACCGCGTCTGAGCCGTCGGCCAGGGTGGGCCGGTACAGCAGAGGTGACCCTGTCGGGTGAGAACTTCGTACCGGATCTCATGGAATGAAATCCAGTATTTTACCAACCCACCCCGCCCCCTACATCCCGCATGGGTAGAGCGAAGCGGTTGCCACTAGGCTCGCCGGATGTCTGGGAGTTCTGGGATTGCCTCTGTCGCCGCCCTTGAGCACTGGCTGGCCGGGCTTGCGCCCGAGCGGCTGACGACTTTGCTGGAGGAGCGCGAGCTGCCGCGCGCCGCCGGCTACGAGAGGATCACCGGCTTCGGCGTACTAGCCGCACATCTGCTCACTGATACGTCGGTTGTGGCCGGGATGCTGTCCCTCGACGCGGCCCATTGGGATCTGCTTGAGGCCGTCGGCACACGCGCCATGGAACGGTACGGGCCGCCCCGCAGACCGCCCGCGCAGAACATCTATGCGCCGATGAACACGTATCCGCGGTTCGGCGACGGCGATGAGCGAAGCGGCGGCATCGAGCCGTACGACCGGCTCGTCCCCGAGGATGACCTGCTCAACTGGCTTCAGGAGGGCGGGGCTTCACTTTCCTGGGTGAAGTCGGGACTCGCGCGGCTGCGGGAGCAAGCCCTGCTGCTGCCCACCCCGGACGGGCAACTCGCGGTGCCCGCACGCGTACACCGGCTCGCCGCGGGCCAGGTCCACGGGCGTCGCGTGGACGAACTGCTCACCGGCGCCTTCAACGCCCCCGAGGTACGGCGCATCGCGGCCACGCTCGGCCTCGGCGACAAACTCTCACGCGGCGCCGCACAGGAAGGCATCACCGCCGTTCTGGGTGATCCGCAGCGAGTCCGCGCCCTGGTCGAGCAGGCCCCCCAGGAGGCGCACGATCTCCTGGAGCACCTCGTGCCGGGACCGCCCCTGATGCACACCCACTGCTTCGTCTCCCGATACGAGTCCATGGGCATCGCCTCGAACGCCTACGGCAGCACTCGGCGGTGGCATCCCGGCGACAAATTCACCTTCCGTGACGGCGGCAGCGGCGATGCGGGCACGGACTGGCTCGCCGCGCGCGGCATGGTCGTACCCGTCGGCCCCGACCTCGTCGAACTCTGCTACGAAGTGGGACACGCCCTGCGCGGTCCGCAGCCGTCTCCCACCATGCGGACCACTCCGCCGCCTCTGACCGCGGCGCCGGCGCTGCCCTCGTCCTGGCAGGACGAGGGCGGCATCGCCGCCGGGGCCGCCGCCTGGCGCGCCGCACTCGTCCTGCGGGAACTGGCGACGGCCCCCGTCGCCATCCGCAAGACGGGCGGTATCTCTGTACGGGAGACGCGGCGCCTGGCAAAGGCGGCGGGCGCGAGCGAGGCCGACACCAGGCTCTGGCTCGACCTCGCGGTGAACGCGGGCCTCGCCGCCCCCAAGGCAGACGAGGAAGCGCCCGCGGCACGCGGCCGAGGCCGCCGCACCGCTTCCCGTACGAAACCGTCCGCACGACTGCTGCCCACGTCCGCGTACGACACCTGGGCACGCGCCACACCGGCCGGGAAACTGCTGCCCCTGGTGGCCGCCTGGGCGGTGATCCCGGAGGTGCTGACCTGCTGGCCCGACGCGGACGAGCCGCCCGTCGCACTCGTCTCCCCGAGCGACGGTTACGCGGTACCGCTGCGTCGCGGCCTGCTCGCCGCCCTCGCCGCGCTTCCCGACGGACACGGGACCCAGGCCACGGGGGAGGCACGGCGCTCGCTGCTGGAGCGCGCGGCCTGGTTCCAGCCCGCTCTGTACGACGTCATGACAGCGCCGGACGAGCCCGACGCACCGGACGCGGACGGTCCGTACGACGCCGGTGACCTGCTCGCCGACCTGACGGACCCGGAGCCACTGGAACAACTCGCCCTGCGCGCCGACGAGAACGGAGTGCCGCTCGGTGACCTCGCCGCGTTCCTGGATCTCGCGCGGGAGCGTTTCACCTCCGACGGGCAAGGTGAGACGCCTGCGGTCGCGGGCGCTGATGAGCACTCACCCCTGGAGCAGCTCATCACGCTCGCGAAGACGGCCGGCCTGGGCAAGGTCGCCGACCTGCTCGCGGGTCTCGACCTCGACTACGTGGACACCGGAGACGACCACGACGGCACCGATGCCCTCCTGCAGCGGCTGCGCGCCACCCTCGACGAGGCCGAACTGCTCGGGCTCATCGCGCACGGAGCACTCACCGACGCGGGCCGCGCCGTACACGCGCTCCTCGAAACGGGAGCCTACCGGCACTACCCGTCCGTCCCCGGCGCGCACGCCGACCCCGCGAGCGAAGGGACCGGCGCCGCGGCGGTCGGCGCCGACCTGGCCGGGCATCCCCACCTGGCCGCGGCCGTGGCCGGCCTCCGCGACAGCCTGCGCGCGACGCTGCCCGAGCCCAGCACCACCGCCCACTTCCAGGCCGACGCCACCGCGACCGTCACCGGAGCACCCGCCACCGAACTGGCCGAACTCCTCACCGCCGTCGGCGACATCGAATCCGAAGGGCACGCCGTGGTCTGGCGCATCACCCCCGCCTCGCTGCGCCGCGCCCTCGACACCGGATGGAGTGCCGACGACATCCTCGAACGTCTCCAAGCCGTGTGCGCGAACGGCACCCGGCTGCCCCAGCCACTCACGTACACGATCAAGGACACGGCACGCACCCACGGCCGGCTCCGCGTCGTACGCAGCGCCTGCTGCATCCGCTCCGACGACACCGCGCTGATCACCGAAATCACCCGGGCCAAAAGCCTCGCCGCACTCGCACTGCGACGCATCGCACCCACCGTGGCCATCTCCACGGCCTCGCCGGAGACGACGCTCAGCGCACTGCGCCAGGCCGGATACGCCCCCGTACTCGAAGCGGAAACCGGCACCACGGTGATCGAACGCGCACCCGCGGACCGCGCCACCAGCACCGTCCCCACGCTCGACCAGGCACATCCCCAATACGGGCAGCGCACGAAAGGGCTGCCGTCCAGCGCGGCAGAACTCGGCCAGCAGCTCATCAAGGCCAAGGCACGGCGCTGACACAGGTGCACAGCCATCGGCGGGACCTCGCAGCCGCGGTTGTCGCCGGACAGTCGGCGCACGAGGCCCTCGCGCGGCAGCCGGTCCGCCCAGTCGGCAGCAGACCAGGGGAAATCACACCGCCACGAGCCGGACCCGATCGCCGCAGAGCTTGGTCATGTCGTCGATATCGGAGGTCAACACGACCACGGGGCGGTGCTGTCGCAGCGCGGCCTCGGCGACAGCCGCATCGAGCGCGTACTTGTGCCCGTGCAAACCGGCGTCCATCAGCAACTTCGAGGCTGCTCTCGCCTCCTCGTCACCGACCGGGACTACGCGCAACCCGGAGAGCACCCAGTTCAGGCGGGACTTGTTCGTACGCGAGTGGACAGCCTCGATGATGGTGAGCGCACTGATCACGACCTCCATGCCGCGCGAGCGCGCCTCGGCAATCAGAGCCACCACCTGCTCGTCGTCGGCGAGTAGCTTCGAGAGCCCCTCACTGTCGAGGATCAGCGTCCCCTCGTGACTCAGCCTGCGGCGGGCCACTCGGCCTCCTCGGCGAACACCTCGTCGAAGACCTGGCGCGCCCGCTGCCGGGCCTGCTCAGAGACCGGCCCCTTGCGGCTCTCGTAGTCCGCCAAGTACTCGTCAAGGACCTGGCCACGCAGCTCACGCTCGACCGCCTCAGCGATGAACGCCGAGAACTCTCGCTTACCCACCCGCGCCCGGATCGCCTCCGCGGTCCCCTCCGGCAGCGACAGGCTCACCCGCGTCGCCGGCCCTTCCCCGATGCTGTACGTCGTCTCGGCCATACCCCGAGTGTGTCAAACGAGTAGGAAAAGCGCCACGGCCCGGCCCTGCGCGAAGGCCCAGAGCAGTGAAGAAAGCGTGTGGACGGATCCGCCCCCGCCAGCCCCTCGCATCGGACAGCGCAGCGTCCGAAATCCAGCACGGCGTTGCCATCCCATCACAGCACGATCCCAGCACGGTACGGATGACCAGGGATGACGACAGGTGACGAGGGGTCAGCCATCCCAGCACCATCCCAGCACGGGAAAAAACTAAGGGTCCGACTCCGAGGAGTCGGACCCTTCCTGACCTGCATGTTTGCCAGATCAGCGACGTGGTGATATGTCACCCGCTACACATTGAAGCGGAACTCCACCACATCCCCGTCCTGCATCACGTACTCCTTGCCCTCCATACGGGCCCTGCCCTTGGCGCGGGCCTCGGTGACCGAGCCGGACTCGACGAGGTCGCCGAAGGAGATGACCTCGGCCTTGATGAAGCCCTTCTGGAAGTCGGTGTGGATCACACCGGCCGCCTCGGGGGCGGTGGCGCCCTTCTTGATGGTCCAGGCGCGGGATTCCTTGGGGCCGGCCGTGAGGTACGTCTGCAGGCCGAGGGTGTCGAAGCCGACGCGGGCGAGGGTGGCCAGGCCGGGCTCGTGCTGGCCGACGGACTCCAGCAGCTCCAGGGCCTCCTCCTCGTCCAGCTCGGCGAGGTCGGCCTCCAGCTTGGCGTTCAGGAAGATCGCCTCGGCGGGGGCGACCAGGGCGCGCTGCTCGTTCTTGAAGTCCTCGTCGACCAGTTCGTCCTCGTCGACGTTGAAGACGTAGAGGAACGGCTTGGTGGTGAGCAGGTGGAGGTCGTGCAGCAGCTCGTTGCGCTCGGTGCCCTGGACGATGCCGTGCGCGAAGAGCGTGTCGCCCTTCTCCAGGATCTCCTTGGCCTCCTCGACCGCCTTGACCTTCGGCGCGATGTCCTTCTTGATCCGCGACTCCTTATGGAGGCGCGGCAGGACCTTCTCGATCGTCTGGAGGTCGGCCAGGATCAGCTCGGTGTTGATCGTCTCGATGTCGTCCTTCGGCGAGACCTTGCCGTCGACGTGCACGACGTTCTCGTCCTTGAAGGCGCGGATGACCTGGCAGATCGCATCGGACTCGCGGATGTTCGCGAGGAACTTGTTGCCCAGGCCCTCGCCCTCGGAGGCGCCGCGCACGATGCCCGCGATGTCGACGAAGTCGACCGTGGCCGGGAGGGTCCGCTGCGAGGAGAAGATCTCGGCCAGTTTGGTGAGGCGGGCGTCGGGGACGCCGACCACGCCGACGTTCGGCTCGATCGTGGCGAACGGGTAGTTGGCCGCCAGCACGTCGTTCTTGGTCAGGGCGTTGAACAGGGTCGACTTGCCGACATTGGGCAGGCCGACGATTCCGATCGTGAGCGACACGTTGCGACTTCCCGTAGATGAGAGGGCCAGGGGCTGCCAGGGGCCAGAGACGCTGGCCGATCCACCAGTCTACGGCGTCCGGGGCAGGGGGCTCGCGGGAGCGTCGAACGCCTGGCCGAGCTCTCCCCGTCGGCGTGTCTGGGGGCCGGCCAAGCACATAAGCAGACCTAAGTTGGTCCAATGGAGCAACACAGATCGCGACCCCCGAATGGCGGACGGCGACGCGGCGTGCCCGGCGCGCCGCTGCCGGCGCAGTCACGGCGGCAGCAGGCCGGGCACCGGCCGGGGGCGGGGAGGGGCGCCGGCCCGGTCCGGGCGGCCCGGCCGGTGCCGGCGGGCGGGGTGCCGGGTCCCCGGCTCACCGGGCTCGGCGGGGGCCTGTTCTGCGTGACCGTGATGGTCGTGCTCGGCCTCCTGGACCAGCTGCTGTTCGGGGGGTCCCTGACGCTGTACGGGGTGCTGTTCGTGCCGGTGTGCGTGCTCACCGCGCTGTGGGTGCGCGGCGGTGACCTGCTCACCGCTCCCGTGGTGGTGCCGATCGGGTTCGCCGCGGGGCTCTTCCCCGTCGCCGACGGCAACGGGGGGCTGGTCGGCCGCCTGATGGGCCTGGTCACCGGGCTCGCCACACAGGCGGGCTGGCTGTACGGGGGGACGCTGGTCGCGGGGGTGATCGTGCTCGTACGCCGGGTGCGGTGGGTACGGAGTCGCCGGCGCCGCGGCTGACCGGCGGCCCGCGCCCCGCGTCCTACGCCCGGGTCTGCGCCGCGCGCATCGCGGCCCCGACGATGCCGGCGTTGTTCTGCAGCTGGGCCGGCACGATCTCGGCCTTGATGCCGTCGACGAGGTGCAGGAACTTGTCTGCCTTGCGGCTGACTCCGCCGCCGATGATGAACAGCTCGGGCGAGAACAGCATCTCGACGTGGGCGAGGTACTTCTGGACGCGGCGGGCCCAGCGCTCCCAGGTCAGCTCGCCGTCCTCCTTGGCCTTGCTGGAGGCCCGCTTCTCGGCGTCGTGGCCGTTCAGCTCCAGGTGGCCCAGCTCGGTGTTGGGGACGAGGGCGCCGTCCACGAAGAGGGCGCTGCCGATGCCGGTGCCGAAGGTGAGCAGGATGACCGTGCCGCCCCGGTCGCGGCCCGCTCCGAACTGCATCTCCGCGACGCCCGCCGCGTCCGCGTCGTTGACCACGGTCACCGGCAGACCGTTCAGCCGCCCGCTGAACAACGCGCGTGCGTCCGTGTCGACCCAGCTCTTGTCCACATTGGCCGCCGTACGGACCGTGGCGCCGCCGGTGACCACTCCGGGGAAGGTCAGGCCGACCGGGCCCGTCCAGCCGAAGTGGTCGACGACCTGCTTCACCCCGTCGGCCACGCCGTCGGGCGTCGCCGGGTGCGGGGTGAGCACCTTGCAGCGCTCCTGGGCCAGATCGCCCTTGTCCAGGTCCACAGGGGCGCCCTTGATCCCGGATCCGCCGATGTCCACGCCGAAGATCTGCATGGCTCCACGTTACGACGGACGACTGACAGTCACGCCCCGGGCGGACGCGCGCTCACGCGTCCGACGTACCCGATCCGCCGCGCTCGGCGACCAGGGCCGCAGCCTCGTCGCGCAGGTCGCGGCGGAGTTCCTTGGGCAGCGAGAAGGTGATGGACTCCTCGGCCGCCTTGACGAGCTCGACGTCCCCGTAGCCGCGCTCGGCGAGCCACTGGAGAACCTGCTCGACCAGGACCTCGGGCACGGAGGCGCCGGAGGTGACGCCGACCGTGGTGACGCCCTCCAGCCAGGCCTCGTCGATCTCGTCCGCGAAGTCCACCAGGTAGGCCTCGCGGGCGCCGGCGATCTTGGCGACCTCGACCAGCCGCTTGGAGTTGGAGGAGTTGCGCGAGCCCACCACGATGACCAGCTCGGCCTCGGCACCCATCTGCTTCACGGCCAGCTGGCGGTTCTGGGTGGCGTAGCAGATGTCGTCGCTGGGCGGGGAGACCAGCCCGGGGAACTTCGCCTTCAGGGCGTCGACGGTCTCCATGGTCTCGTCGACGGAGAGGGTCGTCTGGGACAGCCAGACCACCTTCGACTCGTCGCGGACCTCGACCTTGGCGACGTCCGCGGGGCCGTCGACCAGCTGGATGTGGTCGGGCGCCTCGCCGGAGGTGCCGATGACCTCCTCGTGGCCCTCGTGCCCGATCAGGAGGATGTCGTAGTCCTCGCCCGCGTACCGGACGGCTTCCTTGTGGACCTTGGTGACCAGGGGGCAGGTCGCGTCGATGGTGGCGAGGCGGCCCTGCCTGGCCTCCTCGTGCACGACCGGGGCGACGCCGTGCGCGGAGAACATCACGATGTTGCCCGGCGGCACCTCCTCCGTCCGCTCGACGAAGATCGCGCCCTTCTTCTCCAGGGTCTGCACGACGTACTTGTTGTGGACGATCTCGTGCCGGACGTAGATCGGGGCGCCGTACTGTTCGAGCGCCTTCTCGACGGCGATCACGGCGCGGTCCACACCGGCGCAGTAGCCCCGGGGGGCGGCGAGCAGGACACGGCGGCCAGGCGAAGCGGTCATGGGACCCATCGTAAGGCCGCGTTCGGCGGGCCTGGGATCGCGTACCCCCTCGCGCCGCGCGGAGGGCCGGTCTTC
>NZ_JBFAET010000042.1:0-59236 GCF_040642095.1 Streptomyces sp. NPDC020362 | reverse complement strand
GGATCCGGGGGCGCCCCAGCGGCGTTCACGCGCCGCGCTTCGCGGACGTCAGTGCAGCGTGACGCCGTTCACCGGCGCGCCCTGCGTGGGCAGGTCCTGCAGCGGCAGTCCGCCGAGCAGCCCGGAGACCTGGGTGGCCGGCCGGCCGGTGGGGACCTTCGGGACGGCCGACTGGGCGGTGGCAGTCCCGGCGCCGACGGTGCTCTGCCCCTGGGCGAGCGCCTGGCCGGCGCCCGGCAGCGCCTGGCTGACGTTCTGGGCCGGCAGCGTGCTGGCGACGGTGCCCAGGGCCTGCGTCGCGTCCTGGGCGGCCGGGGCCGCGTTGGCCGCGCCCGCACCGACGGCGGCGAAGGCGGCACCGAGGGCGGCGACACCGAGGGTCTTGACAGCAGACTGCTTCATGGTGAATGCGTCCTTGAATACGGAGACGGGGGACCAAAAACGATCCGAGCGTTTCTCGACCGTAAACATGGCGAGCCGCCCGCCGCAAACACCGAAATGCGGACGACTTGTGAAAGCCCGTCCGCATTTCACGCCTACAATGGATCCGCCGCTAGCCTTCCGAGCTGGAAGAACCGCTGGTGGAGGCGGTCTGCCGGAACAGCCATTCGGATTTCAGCTCTGCATATCCGGGCTTGATCACGTCATTGATCATAGCGAGTCGTTCATCGAAAGGAATGAACGCCGATTTCATCGCGTTGACCGAGAACCATTGCAGGTCGTCGAGCGTGTACCCGAACGCGCCGACGAGGTGCTCGAATTCCCGGCTCATGCTGGTGTGCGACATCAGCCTGTTGTCCGTGTTGACCGTCGCCCGGAAGTGGAGCCGGCGCAGCAGCCCGATCGGGTGCTCGGCGTAGGAGGGAGCGGCGCCGGTCTGCAGGTTGGAGCTCGGGCACATCTCCAGCGGGATGCGCTTGTCCCGGACGTAGGAGGCCAGCCGGCCGAGGTGCACCGAGCCGTCCTCGCGGACCTCGATGTCGTCGATGATCCGCACCCCGTGCCCGAGCCGGTCGGCGCCGCACCACTGCAGCGCCTGCCAGATGGACGGCAGTCCGAAGGCCTCGCCGGCGTGGATGGTGAAGTGGTTGTTCTCGCGCTTGAGGTACTCGAAGGCGTCCAGGTGCCGGGTGGGCGGGTAGCCGGCCTCGGCGCCGGCGATGTCGAAGCCGACCACGCCCAGGTCCCGGTAGCGGTTGGCGAGTTCGGCGATCTCCAGGGCCCGCGCCGCGTGCCTCATGGCGGTCAGCAGGGCGCCGACCCGGATGCGGTCGCCGTTCTCGCGGGCGAGCCGCTCCCCCTGCCGGAAGCCCTCATTGACCGCCTCGACGACCTCCTCGAGGCTCAGCCCGTCCTCCAGGTGCTGCTCGGGCGCATAGCGCACCTCGGCGTAGACGACGCCGTCCTCGGCGAGGTCCTCGGCGCACTCCCGGGCGACCCGGACCAGCGCCTCGCGGGTCTGCATCACACCGACGGTGTGCGAGAAGGTCTCCAGATAGCGTTCCAGCGAGCCGGAGTCGGCGGCCTCGCGGAACCAGATGCCCAGCTTGTCGGGGTCGGTCTCGGGGAGGTGGGAGTAGCCCGTCTCCCGGGCCAGTTCGACGACGGTTCCGGGGCGGAGCCCGCCGTCGAGGTGATCGTGCAGCAGTACCTTGGGCCCTCGGCGGATCTGGTCCGGCGTCGGCACGTTCGCCGGGACGGTCCCAGTCGGTGCAGTCTGGCTCGTCATTTCCGCACTCTAGCGCCTACGCGCGTAGAGGGCCCCTGGTACGCCGTTCGACGCGACGGCACTTTTCCGTCGATACGCAACGGTGACCGCCCGGACGGGTTTGGTACACCGCGCCTTCTGACACTGTTCTGTCATGGGACAGCAAGCGACACCGGTGCGAACGGCCAGGCTGGGAAGGGCAGTCGGCCCGGAGCCGACCGCGGTGAGCGGGGCGGTGCTGCTGCTCCCCGGCGGCGAGGAGGTCTCCGACCGCAGGCCGTCCCTCGTCCGGGCGACCGCGTTCGTCCGCTCCCTCGGCCGCCGTCTCGCCCGCGCGGGCCGCGAGGAGGGGCTGGCCGTCCACACCGTCCAGTACCGCTACCGGGGTTGGAACGGCAGCGAGGCGCATCTGGCGGGGGATGCGGAGTGGGCCGCCGACGAGGTCGTACGCCGGTACGGGGATGTTCCCGTATGCCTGGTGGGTCTCGACATGGGCGGGCGGGCCGCACTGCGGGCGGGCGGGCACGAGGCCGTCAACTCGGTGGTCGCGGTCGCTCCCTGGCTGCCGGAGGAGGATGTGGCCGGGCCGGTCGAGCCGGTGAAGCAGCTGGTGGGGCGGCGGGTGCTGATCGTGCACGGCACGAACGACGAACGGACCGACCCCGAACTGTCGTTCCGGCTGGCGGCGCGGGCAAAGAAGGCGAACCGGGACGTGTGCCGGTTCGAGGTGCACTCCGACGGTCACGGGTTGCACCAGCACCGGGACGAAGTGCTGTCCCTCGCCATGGACTTCGTGATGGGAGCGCTGTTCGGGTGCGCGGTGTCCCGGCCGGTGGAGGACGCGCTGGCCGCTCCGCCGCCGATCGGGCTCCGGATGCCGCTGGCGGCGGGGTTCGGCAGGTCGTTGCGGCGGTAGGCCCCGGCGCCCGAGGCGCTCGGGGACGTGCCTCGACTCCCCCTCCCGGGGGAGACGGTCCCCCCGGACGCGGGATCCTCCCGCGGCACCCGGCGGCTGTACTGAACAGGTCAGCCAGTCGGGGAAGGACCGCAGAGCCGCGCCGGAGCCGGTGCGTCGCTGCGGCCGTGGGCCAGGAGGAATCACGATGCACGCGTGGACGAGACGGCGTCTGCTGACCTCGGCGGCGATGACGGCGGGTCTCGCCGTCACGGCGGCCGCCCCGGCGAGCGCCGCGGCCGGGACCCGGGCCCGCCGCGCGGACGACGACATCCTGACGGCCCTGCGGGCCCTGCCCGGGCTGCGGGTGATCGAGGAACGCCAGGGCGCCGAACCCGGATACCGGTTCTTCGTCCTCGGCCTGCGCCAGCCGGCCGACCACACGAACCCCGCGGCCGGGACCTTCGAGCAGCGGCTCACCCTGCTGCACACCTCCGCCGACCGCCCCACCGTCCTGTTCACCACGGGCTACGAGGCGGTGCTCACCGCCCGGCGGGCCGAACCCACCGTGCTGCTGGGCGGCAACCAGCTCCAGGTCGAACACCGCTTCTTCGGCACCTCGCGCCCGGCGGCAGCCGACCACTCCCTGCTGACCGTCCGCCAGGCGGCCGACGACCACCACCGCGTCGTCCGCCTCTTCCGCGGGCTGTACCGGGGCGCATGGATCTCCACCGGCAGCAGCAAGGGCGGCATGACCAGCGTCTACCACCGCCGTTTCCACCCCCACGACGTGGACGGCACCGTGGCCTACTCCGCCCCGGACATCGTCGACGGCCGTGACGACTCGGCCTGTGCGCGCTTCCTGGAGAACGCGGGCAGCGAGGAGTGCCGCGAGGCCCTGCGGACCGTGCAGCGGCAGGCCCTGCTGCGCCGCACGGACCTGGCCGCCCGCTACGAGGCCTGGGCCGCCGCCGCCAACACCGCGTTCCGCATCGTCGGCAGCGCCGACAAGGCCCTCGAAATCGCCGTCCTGCGCGCCCCGTTCATGTTCTGGCAGCGCAGGACCGCCGCGGACTGCGCCGGCATCCCCGGCCCGGACGCCGGCACCGACGCCCTGTACGCGTGGCTGGACGACATCACCGGCCTGCCCCTCTACGCCGACTCGGCCCTGCAGCACTACGTCCCGTACTTCTACCAACTCGGCACCCAGCTGGGGTACGTCGACTTCCCCACCGACCACCTGTCCGGCCTCCTGCGGTACCCGGACGCCACCGCGCCCCGCACGTTCGTCCCGCGGGACATCCCGATGCGCTTCGACCGTGACGCCATGGCGGACATCGACCGCTGGGTCCGCCGTCGCGGCAGCCGGCTGCTCTTCGTCAACGGCGCCCAGGACCCCTCCGTCGCCGAGCCCTTCAGGCCCGGCCGCGACGACTCCCGCATCCTGTGGGCGTCCGGCTCCAACCACAGCACCGAGATCGCCGACCTGTCGCCCGCCGACCGTGCGCAGGCCGTCGGCATGCTCACCCGGTGGGCCCGGGTCCCCTCAGGCGGGCAGCAGGCTTCCCCGGCGTGACAGCAGGAACTTCTTGAAGGCCGCCACGGGCGGGGTGTCGGGGCGGTCCGCCGGCCAGGCGACACCGATCTCCCTGACCGCCCGGGGTGCCGTGACCGTCAGTTCCACCACGCCCGGGCGCGGGACCGTCGGAGGAGGCAGCAGGGCGACCCCCAGCCCGGCCGCGACCAGCCCCCGCAGGGTTTCGGCCTCCTCGCCCTCGAAGGCGACACGGGGCTTGAAGCCGGCCTCGCGGCACAGGGCGTCGGTGATGCGGCGCAGGCCGTAGCCGGGTTCCAGGGTCACGAAGGTCTCCTCGGACGCCTCGGTCAGCCGGACGCGTTTGCGCACGGCCAGGCGGTGGTCGGCCGGGACGACGAGCCGCAGCTTCTGCTCGTCGAGACGGCGGGCGACGAGGTCGGGGGCGTCGGGGACCGGGGAGGTGAGGCAGAGGTCCAGCTCCCCCGCGCGCAGCCCCTCCAGCATCGCCTCGCCGTAGTTCTGGACGAGGCTGAAGCGCACCCGCGGATGGTCGGCACGGAAGGCGTGCAGGAGACCCGGTACGGTCTCTGCGCCCATGGTGTGCAGGAAGCCGAAGGCGACCTTGCCGGTGGCCGGGTCGGCGTCGGAACGGACCTCCTCGGCGGCGCGCTCGACCTCGGCGAGGGCTCGTTCGACGGAGGCGAGGAAGGTGCGCCCGGCGGTTGTCAGGGAGACGGTGCGGCCGTGGCGGGCGAACAGGTCGACGCCGAGGTCCTGCTCCAGGCGGGCCATCGCGCGCGAGAGGGTCGACTGGGGGACGTTCATCTCGCGGGCGGCCCGGGTGACGTGCTCGGTACGGGCCACGCCGGCGAAGTACGCGAGGCGCGGCGCGAGCAGCATCGACATCTCAGTCATGTCTTCTGTGTCACTGGACGGTGACAGTCGAGCCCGTGAGCTTTGCTGATGCGCCATGGGAACGATTATGGCGAATCCATGCATTGGACGGATGAGCAAGGCCGTACGTAGCTTCGAGGCATGTCTCCCGCCAGTACCGGGGCGTCCACCAGCGTGGACGCCGTATCGCCCGTCCGTTCCCCCGATGCCGACACCCGGCTGACGCCGGGTGGACCCGGCTACCGCCGGATGAGCTTCGCCCTCTTCCTCGCCGGCGTCGCGACCTTCGCCCTCCTCTACTCCACACAGGCCCTGCTGCCGCTGATCTCCGGGGAGTTCGGGGTCGCGGCGAGCGAGGCGAGCTGGACGGTGGCGGCCGCGACCGGCGGTCTGGCGCTGTTCGTGCTGCCGATGAGCGCCCTGTCGGAGCGCTTCGGCCGCCGTGCGGTGATGACGGCCTCGCTGGCGGTCGCGGTGGGTGTCGGCCTGCTGGTGCCCTTCGCGCCGTCGATCGGCGTGCTGGTGGTGCTGCGGGCGGTGCAGGGCGCGGCGCTGGCCGGTCTTCCGGCGTCGGCGACGGCGTACCTGGCCGAGGAGGTCCGGCCCAAGGCGCTGGTCACGGCGATCGGGCTGTTCGTGGCGGGCAACAGCGTCGGCGGGATGAGCGGCCGCCTGATCACCGGCTGGGTCGCGCAGGAGTGGGGCTGGCGGGTCGCCGTCGGGGTGATCGGCGTGATCGCGGTGGCCTGCGCGGTGGCGTTCCGCCTGCTGCTGCCGGCGCCGCGGCACTTCAAGCCCGGCTCGCTGCGCCCGCGCATCCTGCTCGGCACGGTCCGCGACCACCTCGGTGACCCGCTGCTGCGCCGCCTGTACGCGATCGGTGCGCTGTTCATGACGGTGTTCGGCGGCGTGTACACGGTGATCGGCTACCGCCTATCCGAGGCGCCGTTCTCGCTCCCGCAGGGCATCGTCGGCTCGGTCTTCCTGGTGTACCTGGTCGGTACGGTGTCCGCGTCGACGGCCGGCCGGCTGGTGGGCCGCCTCGGCCGCCGGGGCGCGCTGTACCTGGCGGGCGGCACCACGGCGGCGGGCCTGCTCCTGACCCTGGCCGCCTCCCTCCCGCTGGTCCTGCTGGGACTGGTGCTGATCACCGCGGGCTTCTTCGCGGGTCACGCGGTCGCCTCGTCGGCGGTCAGCAAGGCGGCCACCCACGGCCGCGCACAGGCCTCCGCCCTCTACCAGTCGGCGTACTACATCGGCTCCAGCGTGGGCAGCACGGTCGGCGCGACGGCCTTCCACGCGGGCGGCTGGGCCGGCACGGTCACCGTGGGCATCCTGGCGGTCCTCGGCGTCGTCACGATCACCGTCCTCGGCTCGCGGGCGGCCCGGGTGGCGTCCCGGCGCGCCCCGGTGGCGGCGCACTGACCTTCGCTCCTCGCCTTCCCCCTGCTCACCGGCCGTTGTCAGTGGCCCCGGATAGCTTCCGCGGGTCGACCGAACGGACGAGCAGGGGGATGGGCGTATGGAGTTCCGGATCGCACGGGCGGACCTCGGCGAGGCGGTGGCATGGGCGGCACGGGCACTGCCGGCACGGACACCCGCGCCGGTGCTGGGCGGCCTGTCGCTGACCGCCGGGTCGGGGCGCCTGACGGTGTCGGGGTTCGACTTCGAGACGGCCGCGCGCATCGAGACGGACGCCGAGACGGTGACCGAGGGGCGGGTGCTGGTCCTGGGGCGCAGGCTGCTGGACATCTGCCGGGTGCTGCCGGAGGGTCCGGTGAACTGTCTGCTGGAGGGCTCCCGGTTCACGGTGGAGGCGGGCGGCGCCCGGTTCGGGCTGTCGACACTGCCGTACGAGGAGTATCCGGTGCCTCCCGAGGCGCCCCCGGTCCACGGCGGTGTGGACGCGGCCGCGTTCGCGACGGCCGTCGGGCAGGTGGCCGTGGCAGCGGGCCGGGACGACACACTGCCGGTGCTCACCGGGGTCCAGGTGCGGTTCGAGGGCGAAGAGCTGGTCCTGTCGGCATTGGACCGGTACCGCTGCGCCGTGCGGCGGCTGGAGTGGAAACCGGAGGCGGGGACGGGCTCGGCCGGGGAGGCGGTGGAGGCGCTGCTGCCCGCGCGGCGGCTGCTGGAGGCGGCACGCTCGCTGGCCCGTTGCGGGATCGTGCGCATCGGGATCGATCCGTCCGCGGGGGCCGGCGGGGGCATGGTCGGGCTGGAGGGCGGACGGACGAGTACGGTCCTGCGGCGGCTGGAGGGGCGGCTGCCGGGGTACGGCACGCTGTTCGACCTGGCGGGGGCGGCGGTCGCCGAGGTGGAGTGCGGGGCGCTGACCGAGGCGGTGCGCAGGGTGGCGGTGGTGGCGGAGGCGAACAGCCCCGTGCGGCTGGAGTTCTCCGCCGGGGACGGGTCCGTGCTGGTGCAGGCCGGGATCGGGGACGACGTCGCGGCGCAGCGGCTGCCGGCCGTGCTGCGCGGTTGTGACGAGGTCGCCGTGGCCTTCAACCCGGCGTATCTGCTGGACGCGCTGAACTCCTTCGAGGGGCCTGGGCTGCGCCTGGAGCTGCTGGGGGCGGGGCAGCGGGTGCTGCTGGGCGCGCCGGGGGCGGGCGCCGGGCACCGGCATCTGCTCATGTCCGTGAAGCAACTGGTCTGAGCCGGGCCGAGCTGGGCGTTTTCGCGCTCCGGGAGCCATTGTCAGTGGGCTGCGGTAGCTTCCGGAGTGCTGGGGCGCGAAGGCGCGCGGACGAAACGGCCACAGGGGTGGGTGGACGATGGGCGACAGCACGGCGACGGCGGATCTCGACGTCGCACTGGAGAAGCACCGGACCGAGCTGACCGGGTACTGCTACCGCATGCTCGGCTCCTCCTTCGAGGCCGAGGACGCGGTGCAGGACACCCTGGTGCGGGCCTGGCGCAGCTACGACAAGTTCGAGGGCCGCTCCAGCCTGCGCTCGTGGCTGTACCGGATCGCGACGAACGTGTGCCTGGACACGCTGTCGGCGGGCAACAAGCGTGCCCGGCCCATGGACCTGAGCGAGTCGACCCCGCTGGCGCAGGCGGCGCTCGCTCCCCGCCCGGACAGCACCTGGCTGGAGCCGATGCCGGACGCGCGCGTACTACCAGGCCTGGCGGACCCGGCGGAGGCCGCGGTCGCCAAGGAGTCGGTCCGGCTGGCGTTCATGGCGGCGCTCCAGCAGCTGCCGCCCAAGCAGCGGGCGGTGCTGATCCTGCGCGAGGTGCTGGCGTGGAAGGCGAGCGAGGTCGCCGAGCTGCTGGGCACCACGGTCGCCTCCGTCAACAGCGCGTTGCAGCGGGCCAGGGCGACGCTCGCCGAGCGTGGGGCCGCGGGCGCCGAGGGCGTGGTGTCGGACCCGCTGGACGAGGAGCAGCAAAAACTCCTGGAGCGCTACGTCAAGGCCTTCGAGGGCTACGACATGACGGCCCTGACGGCGCTCCTGCACGAGGACGCCATCATGACGATGCCGCCGTTCGACCTCTGGCTGCGCGGCACCGCCGACATCACCGGCTTCATGACCACCCTCGGCGCCTCCTGCGCGGGCTCGCGTCTGCTGCCGGTCCAGGCCAACGGCCTGCCCGGCTTCGCGCACTACAAGCCGGACGAGGAGCGGGGCGGCTTCAGCCCCTGGGCCGTGCAGATCCTGGAGATCTCAGAAGGCCGGATCACCGGATTCCACTGCTTCCTCGACACCAAGCGCTGGTTCCCCCTCTTCGACCTGCCCCTCCACCTCGAAGCGGAGCCCGACCAGGTCGAGTAGGGCGTGCAGCGCGGGGTCGGGGTCGCGCAGCCGTATCCGCCCGCCGGCCCGGTGGGCAGCCAACTGCAGCCGCGCCAGCAGGTCGACGGTCCCGAGCCCGGGAGGCCCGAGCCCGCCCGCGTCGCACACGACGACGTCGGCCCCGCCGGCCTCCAGCAGTGTCCGCACGTCGTCACACAGCCCCGGCACCTCGTCGCGGGTGACGGGGCCGGGCAGCACGAGTACGGCGGGTGTCTTGGCGTCCACGTGCGGTAGACCGCCCGGGCGGACGTAACTCATCGCAGCCGCCCGCTGCCGGGCAGAAACCGCATTGACCCGCTCGCCCCTGCCCACGGAGGGTTGGCCCTGTGCAGGGGGTGCTCAGCGGGTTCGCGGTGATCGCGGTCGTCATCGGGGTGGGCTATGTGCTCGGGCGGCGCGGGTCGCTCGGCGAGCGGGCCGGTGAGGTGCTGACGAGACTGGCCTTCAGCGTGGCCGGCCCGGCACTGCTCTTCACGACCCTGGCCAGGGCCGACCTGTCGGTGCTGTTCTCCAGCCGCCTGTTCGTGACAGCCCTGAGCACGGCGGCCGCCTGCGGCGTCTTCGTCGCGGTCGGCGCGCTACGACGCTGGGGCGTGGGCCGCACCACGATCGGCGCCCTGTGCTCCGGTTACGTCAACTCGGGCAACCTCGGCATCCCGATCGCCGCCTACGTCCTGGGCGACGCCTCCCTGGTGGCCCCGGTGCTGCTCTTCCAGGTCGTCCTGGTCACCCCCGTCGCCCTCACGGTCCTGGACCTGTCCGGGATGGGTGAGAAGGGCACGGTGTGGCAGCGCCTGCTGACCCCGCTGCGCAACCCGATAGCGGTCGGCTCACTGTCGGGTGTCGTGGTGTCGGCGGCGGGCTTGAAGGTCCCTCACCCGGTCATGGACCCCCTCACCCTGATCGGCAACATGTCCGTCCCGGCGGCCCTGCTGGCCTTCGGCATGTCCCTGCACGGCAGCGCGCTCCTGAGCCGGGGGCGCAACCGCGGGCCGGTCCTGCTGTCGGTGGCGCTGAAGTCGGTGGGACAGCCGCTGGTGGCCTGGGTACTGGCACGGGGCGTCTTCGGGCTGCACGGCGCACCCCTGCTGGACGTGGTGGTCACCTCGGCGCTCCCGGCCGCCCAGAACCTGTTCACCTACGCGAGCCGCTACCGGGTGGCCGAGTCCCTGGCCCGGGAGTCGGTCCTGTTGTCGACGGTGGTGTCGGTGCCGGTGCTGGTGGGGGTGGCGGCGGTGCTGGGGTGAGGGTCAGCCGACGGGGAGTGTGAGGTGGAAGGGTCCGGGCAACCCGACTGACGCGCCGAACTCCACCGACTCCAGGACGCGGTAGGCCCCGCCCTCGGCATCGCCGTACAGCGTGACCGTCGGTCCTGTCGGGGCCAGACCGTCGACCAGGAGGTACAACGGGACAGCTGCCTCGGCGTAGCCGGCCGCTTTCGTCGTCCTATCGTTCTGCGCTGTGGCGGCCGAGGTGATCTCCACGACCAGTTCGGCTACGTCTGCGGGAGCGAAGTACTCGTCCTTTCCCAGCTGCGCCTTCTCCGGCACCACGCACAGATCGGGCACCTACAGTTCCAGCCGCGATGGAACGGCCAGGGCCACGCGCTGGGAGACGCCCCAGGACTCCGGGATCACGTCATGGAGGCGCAATTGCAAGGGCTCCGAGACCGTGTGGTGGGCAACGGCGGAATAGGGAGCCACGGTGACGAGTCCTTCGATGATCTCCACCTTGCAGCCCTTGGGGGCATCGGTCTGCTTCCGGACCCAGGCGAGTTCCTCCCACTCGTCATCGGTCAGGAGGCAGTCACCCTCGAACCCGTCCATGGGCTCATCCAACACGCCGAACGGGACCGGCACAGGTCCGCCGATCCCGTTCACCCGAAAGGGCTGTGACCTCAGCGGCCTCCGGCCGCGGGCGCAGGTCAGGCGATACGTTCCAGCACCACCGGGGAAGCCTTGAAGTCCGTCCCCGCCGCCGCGATGTCGTACGAGCCCTCGACCGCCTGGAGCGCGTACTCGAAGCGCTCGGGGGTGTCCGTGTGCAGGGTCAGCAGAGGCTGGCCCTCGGTCACCGCGTCGCCCGGCTTGGCGTGCATCTCGATGCCCGCCGCCGCCTGCACCGGGTCCTCCTTGCGGGCGCGGCCCGCGCCCAGGCGCCAGGCGCCGACGCCGATGTCGTAGGCGTCCAGGCGGGTCAGGACGCCGGAGGAGGGCGCCTTGATGACGTGCTGCTCACGCGAGGTGGGCAGCTCGGCGTCCGGGTCGCCGCCCTGGGCCGCGATCATGCGGCGCCAGACGTCCATCGCCGAGCCGTCGGCCAGGGCCTTCGCCGGGTCCGCGCCCTTCACACCGGCCGCGTCGAGCATCTCGCGGGCGAGCGCGATCGTCAGCTCGACCACGTCCGCCGGGCCGCCGCCCGCCAGGACCTCGACCGACTCGCGGACCTCCAGGGCGTTGCCCGCGGTGAGGCCGAGAGGCGTGGACATGTCCGTCAGGAGCGCGACCGTCTTCACGCCGTGGTCGGTGCCGAGGCCCACCATCGTGGAGGCCAGCTCGCGCGCGTCCTCGATCGTCTTCATGAAGGCGCCCGAGCCGACCTTCACGTCCAGGACCAGGGAGCCGGTGCCCTCCGCGATCTTCTTGGACATGATCGAGGACGCGATCAGCGGGATCGCCTCGACCGTGCCGGTCACGTCCCGCAGCGCGTACAGCTTCTTGTCGGCCGGGGCCAGGCCGTCGCCCGCCGCACAGATCACCGCGCCCGTGGTGTCCAGGACGTGCAGCATCTCCTCGTTGGAGAGCAGGGCACGCCAGCCGGGGATCGACTCCAGCTTGTCCAGGGTGCCGCCGGTGTGGCCGAGGCCGCGGCCGGACAGCTGCGGGACGGCGGCACCGCAGGCCGCCACGAGCGGTGCGAGCGGGAGCGTGATCTTGTCGCCGACGCCGCCCGTGGAGTGCTTGTCCGCCGTCGGGCGGGACAGCGAGGAGAAGTTCATGCGTTCGCCGGAGGCGATCATGGCCGCGGTCCAGCGGGCGATCTCGCGGCGGTTCATGCCGTTGAGCAGGATCGCCATGTTGAGCGAGGCCATCTGGTAGTCGGCGACCTCGCCGCGGGTGTACGCGTCGATGACCCAGTCGATCTGCTCGTCGGTCAGCTCACCGCGGTCCCGCTTGGTGCGGATGACGGAGATGGCGTCCATGGCCATGGCTGATGGCTTCCTTCCGGGAGGTGCGAAGTGCACGGCCCCCCTGAGCAGGTCAGGGGGGCCGTACGGGAGTTACTTGGTGAGATGGTCCGGGCCGAAGGCCTGGGGCAGCATCTCGGCGAGCGGGAGGACGCCCGCGGGGGTGTCGAGGAGCAGGTCGGGGCCGCCGAACTCGTAGAGCAGCTGGCGGCAGCGGCCGCACGGGACGAGCAGCCCGCCCGTGCCGTCCACGCAGGTGAAGTGCGTGAGCCGGCCGCCGCCGGTGCGCTGCAGCTCCGAGACCAGACCGCACTCGGCGCACAGGCCGAGTCCGTAGGAGGCGTTCTCGACGTTGCAGCCGGTGACCGTGCGCCCGTCGTCGACCTGTGCCGCCGTGCCGACCGGGAAGCCCGAGTAGGGGGCGTAGGCGTGGGACATGGCCTCCCGCGCCTGGGCGCGCAGCGCCTCCCAGTCGAACTCGCCGGCCGGGGTGGTCACTTGCCCTGTCCCTTCCGGTACGGCAGACCGTCCGCCTTCGGCATCCGCAGCTTCTGCGCGGACAGCGACAGGACGAGCAGCGTGACGATGTACGGGGTGGCCGTCACCAGCTGGCGCGGGACCTCGTTCGTGGAGACGTACCAGAGGAACATCAGGGCCGCGATGACGACCGTGATCACGGCGGGGACGTACTTCTTCTTCCACGCCTGGTAGGCGGCGCCGAACACCAGCAGGATCGCCAGCAGCAGGATCAGTGCGTGGACGTTCACCGTGCCGCCGCGCAGGTTGAGGCTGTCGGTGTAGCCGAACAGGCCTGCGCCGAGGGCGAGGCCGCCCGGCATCCAGTTGCCGAAGATCATCGCGGCGAGACCGATGTAGCCGCGGCCGGCCGTCTGGCCGTCGAGGTACACGTTCGAGGCGACGATGGAGAGGAACGCGCCGCCGAGGCCGGCGAAGCCGCCGGAGATGATCACGGCGATGTACTTGTACTTGTACACGTTGACACCGAGGGACTCGGCCGCCACCGGGTTCTCGCCGCAGGAGCGCAGGCGCAGGCCGAAGGAGGTGCGCCACAGCACCCACCAGGTCACCGGGATCATGGCGACCGCGATGACGGTCAGCGGCGAGAGGTCGGTGACCAGGCCGCCGAGCAGGCCCGCGATGTCCGAGACCAGGAACCAGTGCTTCTCGTTGAGCGTGTTCAGCCAGTCCGACAGGCCCGGGATGCTGAACTCGCCGAGGGAGTCGATCGGCGGGGACTGCTTGGTGGAGCCCTGCGGGGCGTTGGCGAAGGTGAACTTCGACAGGTAGCGGGTCACGCCCAGGGCCAGGATGTTCAGCGCCACACCGGAGACGATGTGGTTGACGTTGAAGGTGACCGTCGCGATGGCGTGCAGGACGGCGCCGAGTGCGCCGCCGATGATGCCGAAGACGACACCGGTCCACGGACCCCACTGGTAGCCGGCCCAGGCGCCGAACCAGGTGCCGAGGATCATCATGCCCTCGAGGCCGATGTTGACGACGCCCGCGCGCTCGGCCCACAGGCCGCCGAGGCCCGCGAGGCCGATCGGCACCGCGAGCTGCAGCGCGGTGGACATCTGCCCGACCGAGGTGATGCCGTCCGCGCCGGTGATGATGCGGACGATCGAGGTGAGCACCAGCACGCCTGCGATGACCAGCAGGAGTACCGGGAGCGACATACGGCGGCCGCCCTTGCGGGGCTGCTTCGCCTGCGGCTTGGCGATGGTCGCGGTGGACATCAGGCAGCCACCTCCTTGTTGGTGTTCTTGGCGGCGGCCGCGGCCAGCTCGGCGCCGACCCGGCGCTGCTGGCGGCGCAGAGCCCACTGCTGGACGGCCGCGTACGAGATGACGACCGCGAAGACGATCAGGCCCTGCATGATCGTCGCGATCTCCTTGTCGTACGCCACGGGGGTCGCGTAGTCGAGGGCGGGCGAGGCCTTGTCGAGGAAGGCCCACAGCAGGGCGGCCAGTGCGATGCCGCCCGGGTTGTTGCGGCCGAGCAGCGCGATGCCGATGGCGGTGAAGCCGAGGCCGACCGGGAAGCTCAGGCTGTAGGTGTGGCTGTCGCCGAGCAGCAGCGGCAGACCGGCCAGGCCGGAGACGGCGCCGGAGATCAGCATCGCGGTCAGCACCATGCGCTTGGCGTCGACACCGGAGGCCGCGGCGGCGGTCTCCGAGGCGCCGGTGGCGCGCAGGTCGAAGCCGAAGCGGGTGCGGTTGAGGACGACCCAGTAGCCGATGCCGAGGAGGACGGCGAGGAAGACCAGGCCGTAGATCTCGCCGACGTCCGAGCCCAGGTTGATGCCCGGGAACCAGCCGGACTTCTTCATGACGCCCGTCGTCACGTTGTCGCCGACCTGCACGCCCCACACGTCGGTGAGGGTGATGTAGCCGATGACCGCGGTGGCGATCGAGTTCAGCATGATCGTCGCGACGACCTCGCTGACGCCCCGGGTGACCTTCAGGACACCGGCGATGCCGGCCCAGAAGGCGCCGGTGGCCATGGCGACGATCAGCAGCACCGGGATCTGCAGGAAGCTGGGCAGGGCCAGGTGCGCGCCGACGACGGCGGTCATCACCGCGGCGAGGCGGTACTGGCCGTCGACACCGATGTTGAACAGGTTCATGCGGAAGCCGAGGGCGACCGCGATGGCGGCGATGTAGTACAGCGACGCCTGGTTGATGATCAGCACCTGGATGTCCGAGTACGGCAGCTGCTGGAGCATCAGGATGTACGGCTCGATCGGGTTCTTGCCCGAGGCGAGCAGGACCACGGAGGTCAGCACGATCGCCAGGACGAGCGCGATGACCGGTCCGGCCACCGCGACGAGCACCCGCTCCTTGTCGAACTTCTTCATCGGGCCTCGTCCTCCGGACCGGCGTTGTCGTCGCCCTCGGGGGCGGTCTCTTCGTGCTCCAGGTGACCGGACGCGGCACCCGTCATGGCCGTGCCCAGCTCCTCCGGCGTGATGGAGGCCGGGTCGGCGTCGGCGACCAGCTTGCCGTCGTAGATGACGCGCAGGGTGTCGGACAGGCCGATCAGCTCGTCCAGGTCGGCGGAGATCAGCAGCACGGCCAGGCCCTCGCGGCGGGCCTCGCGGATGCGGTCCCAGATCTGCGCCTGCGCGCCGACGTCCACACCGCGGGTGGGGTGGGCGGCGATCAGGAACTTCGGGTCGTGGCTCATCTCGCGGCCGACGATCAGCTTCTGCTGGTTGCCGCCGGACAGGGAGGCCGCGGTGACGTCGATGCCGGGGGTGCGGACGTCGTACTCCTCGACGATCCGGCGGGTGTCGGCCTGGGCGCCCTTGGGGTTCAGCCAGAAGCCCTTGGCGTTGGGCTTCTCGGTGACGTGGCCGAGGATGCGGTTCTCCCAGAGCGGGGACTCCAGCAGCAGGCCCTGGCGGTGGCGGTCCTCGGGGATGTAGCCGAAGCCGGACTCGCGGCGCTTGCGGGTGGCCCAGGGGGTGATGTCCTCGCCGAGGAAGACGACCTGGCCGGAGTCGGCGTGCTTGGTGCCGATCAGCGCGTCGATCAGCTCGGTCTGGCCGTTGCCCTCGACACCGGCGATGCCCATGACCTCGCCGGCGTGGATGGTGAAGGAGACGTCGTCGAGGACCTTCTTGACCTCGCCGGCGGGCGCGAACTCGGTGAGGCCCTCGGCGGTGGGCTCGTCCTCGGCGCCGAGGGAGACGGCACCGCGGGCGTAGACGGTGAGGTTCCGGACCTCCAGGACCGCCCGGTCGGTGACCGTGGACTCGGCGGTCTCCGGGGTGGGCAGCTCGCTGCCGACCATCAGCTCGGCCAGCTGGCGCGGGGTGGTCTCGGACGGGATCGCGGTCCCGACCGTCGTACCGCGCCGGATGACGGTGATGTCGTCGGCGACGGAGAGCACCTCGCCGAGCTTGTGGGAGATGAAGATGACGGACAGGCCCTCGGACTTCAGCTCGCGCAGGTTGTCGAAGAGTGCGTCGACCTCCTGCGGGACCAGCACGGCGGTCGGCTCGTCGAGGATCAGGGTGCGGGCGCCGCGGAAGAGGACCTTGAGGATCTCCACGCGCTGGCGGTCGGCCACACCGAGGTCCTCGACCAGCAGGTCCGGGCGGATGCCCAGGCCGTAGCGGTCGGAGATCTCCTTGATCTTCTTGCGGGCGGCGCCGCCGATGCCGTGCAGCTTCTCGCTGCCGAGCACCACGTTCTCCAGCACGGTCAGGTTGTCGGCCAGCATGAAGTGCTGGTGGACCATGCCGATGCCGCGGGCGATGGCCTCGCCGGGGCTGGAGAAGCTCACCTGTTCCCCGTCGATCGTGATGGTGCCCTCGTCCGGCTTCTGCATGCCGTAGAGGATCTTCATCAGGGTCGACTTGCCGGCGCCGTTCTCGCCGACGAGGGCGTGGACGGTGCCCTTGCGGACCGTCAGGTGGATGTCGTGGTTGGCCACGACACCCGGGAATCGCTTGGTGATGCCCGCGAGCTCGACCGCGACTGTCGACGGAGCGGTGAGCGGAGGGCTGCTGGACGCGTCGATGGCGCACTCTCCTCGGGAAAGGGGCCGCTCTACGCGCGTAGCGCCCCTGCTTTAAATAGTGCCCGGATCTGACCGACCTTGATCGGGAACTTTCCCTCGATCAAAAATCCGATCCGTTCCGAGCATTCTGCCGCGCGAACGGGGTGCGGGCAGGTCATCCTCTCCGCACCCCGTTCCGTGGCCGTAACGCTGCCATTACAGCGTTCTGTTGGCCAAGGCTTCTGACCTAGATCGTCAGGAGGTCTTCACCTTGATGGTGCCGTCCTTGATACCCGCCTCGGCCTTCTTGATCGCGGCCTGCATGGCGGCGTTGTTCTTGAAGGTCGGGTTGGAGTCGGCCAGGCCGACGCCACCGTTCTGCAGGGAGCCGCGGATCTCGCCGGTCAGCGGCTTCTTGTCCTTGAGGACGGACTTGGAGAGGTCGTAGACCGCGCCCTCGACGTTCTTCAGGGCCGAGGTCAGGATGTAGTTCTTGTACTTGGCCAGCGCAGCCTGGTTGTACTGGTCGGAGTCGACGCCGATGGCCCAGATCTTGTGCTCGGCGGCGGACTTGATCACGCCCTGACCGGACAGGCCGGCGGCGGCGTAGAGCACGTCGGCACCCGCGTCGATCTGGCCGTTGGCCGCGTTCTCGCCCTTGTCGGGGCTGGAGAAGCCACCTTCGGCCGGGGTCTGGGTCAGGTACTGCGACTCGATCTTGATCTTCGGGTTGACGGACTTGGCGCCCTGCTCGTAACCCGCCTCGAACTTGTGGATCAGCGGGACGTCCACGCCGCCGATGAAGCCGATGTGGTTCTTCTTGGTCGCCTTGGCGGCCGCGACACCGGCGAGGTACGAGGACTGCTCCTCGTGGAAGACCATGTCGGCGACGTTCTTCGCCTGGGTCTGGTTGTCGTCGATGATGCCGAAGGTGACCTTCGGGAACTTCTGCGCGGCCTCCTTCACGGCACCCGCGTAGGCGAAGCCGACGCCGATGACCGGGTTGTAGCCCGCCTTGGCCAGGGTCTCCAGGCGCTGGATCTTGTCCGCGTCAGACTCGTTGTCCGTCGGCTCGACGTCCCGGCCGCTGACACCGAAGTCCTTCTGGGCCTTCTGGAAGCCCGCGTAGGCGGCGTCGTTGAAGGACTGGTCGCCCTTGCCACCGACGTCGTACGCAAGGCCGATGCCCTTGGACTTGCCCTCGGTGGAGGAGGACGAGGACGAGCTGCCACAGGCAGAGACGGTTACGGCGAGCGCTGCGGTCGCAACGCCTGCAATCGTGATGCGGGACACCCGGCGCATGGAACTTGACTCCTTTGTGCAAGCGCCCAAACCAGGCGCTGGTTCCGCCGCAGCGTAACGCGCGTAGACCAGACGGAAAACCCCCAATGTCCGGTCCGTTATCGAGCTGTGGCCACAGTCACCTTCAAGGTTACGGACAGCAGTACACCCCTTGCGGGAGGCAAGGGGTGTACGGGGTCGACGGCGTCCTGCCGGGCGCGAAACCGGAGGTCGGATCACGCGATATTGACCATTGTCTTACCGTCGTCTCACTTGGTGTTGACGGTGATCTTTCCGTCGATGATGTCCTGCTTGGCCTTGGTCACGGCCGTGACCGCAGCGGTCATCGCCTTGTACTTCGGGTTGGAGTCGGCGAAACCGACACCGCCGGACTTCAGGTCGCCGCGGACCTCGCCGCTGAGCGGCTTGCCCTCGTAGACGGACTTGGCGAGGTCGTAGACGGCGCCGCCGACGTTCTTCAGGGCCGAGCCGAGGATGTAGTCCTTGTACTTGGCCAGCGCGCTCTGCGCGTACTGGTCGGAGTCCACTCCGATGGCCCACACCTTGTGCTCGGCGGCGGACTTGATCACGCCCTGACCGGACAGGCCGGCCGCGTGGTAGATGACGTCGGCGCCGGCGTCGATCTGGCCGTTGGCCGCGTTCTCACCCTTGTCCGGGCTGGCGAAACCGCCCTCCGCCGGGGTCTGGGTCAGGTACTGCGACTCGATCTTGATCTTCGGGTTGACCGACTTGGCGCCCTGGTCGAACCCGGCCTCGAACTTGTGGATCAGCGGGATGTCCACGCCGCCGATGAAGCCGACGTGGTTCTTCTTGGTCGCCTTGGCCGCGGCCACACCGGCGAGGTACGAGGACTGCTCCTCGTGGAAGACCATGTCGGCGACGTTCTTCGCCTGGATGGTGTTGTCGTCGATGATGCCGAAGGTGACCTTCGGGTACTTGAGGGCGACCTGCTTCACGGCAGGCGCATAGGCGAAGCCCACGCCGATGACCGGGTTGTAGCCCGCCTTGGCCAGGGTCTCCAGACGCTGCACCTTGTCGGCGTCCGACTCGTCGGCCTGCGGCTCGACGTCCCGACCGCCGATCTTGAACTCGTCCTGGGCCTTCTTGAAGCCGGCGTAGGCGGCGTCGTTGAAGGACTGGTCGCCCTTGCCGCCGATGTCGTAGGCGAGGCCGATGCCCTTGGCCGAGTACTTGCCGTCCTTGGAGGGCGTACCGGTGCCGGTGGAATCGGTGCTGGACTTTCCGCAGCCGGCGGCCGCGAGGGCGACGACCGCGACGGTCACCGCAGCCTGGGAGAACCTCGTTCTCCGGGAGAACTTCCGAGAGACCATACGCACAGCAAGCACCCTTCATCCCCACGGCGCCGTCAGCGGGCCGCTGTCCCCAATGTGCCGCCAGTGGTGGCGATTCGGCGCACAGTAACGCGCGTAGAAGAGGAGAGGAACGGGGTTTCTCATGGCCGTTATCGATTCGTGCCGACCCCGGGTCACAGCCGTGTGCCGCCGGTTACGCGGGGATGACACAAGGGGACGAAGAGGCACCAACCGGGCGCCCCTCCCTCCTCCCGTGCGGCCCGCGGGTCGTCGAGCAGTACGGCGGCCGTGCGCCTACAGGCCCTCGAGCAGTACAGCGGCCGTGAACAGCTCCACACCGACCGTGATGGCGGACTCGTCGGCGTCGAAGTTGCCCTGGTGCAGGTCACGGACCGTGCGGTCACCGGGGGCGCGGACGCCGAGACGGGCCAGGGCGCCGGGCACCTGCTCCAGGTACCAGGAGAAGTCCTCGCCGCCGAGGCTCTGCTGGGTGCTCTCGACGGAGTCCATGCCGCGTCGGGCCACCATGGCCCTGCGCAGCAGCTCGGTGGACTCCCGGTCGTTGACGACCGGCGGCACGCCCCGCACATAGGTGATCTGCGACTTGGCCCGGTGCAGGGTGGCGACCTCGTCGATGGCCGCGTGCACGATGTCGGGTGCCTCGCGCCAGGCCTCCAGGTCCAGGCAGCGGATGGTGCCGGACAGCTCGGCGTGCTGCGGGATGACGTTCGGGGCGTGGCCCGACTCGATCCGGCCCCAGGTCAGGGCGAGACCGCTGCGGGTGTCGACGCGGCGGGCGACGATCGCGGGGACGTCGACGGCGACACGGGCGGCGGCCGTGACCAGGTCGGTGGTCAGGTGGGGCCGGGCGGTGTGCCCGCCGGGCCCGTCCAGGGCGACCTCCAGCCGGTCGCAGGCGCTGGTGATGGGCCCGTGCCGCAGCCCGACCCGGCCGGCGTCGACCTTGGGGTCGCAGTGCACGGCGAGGATCCGGCCGACGCCGTCGAGCACCCTGTCCTTGATCGCGCCGAGGGCGCCGCCGGGCATCACCTCCTCGGCGGGCTGGAAGAGCAGCCGCACCGGCCGGGACAGCACGCCCTTGTCGTGCAGGTCGGCGAGGACGAGCCCGGCGCCGAGGACCACGGCGGTGTGCACGTCGTGGCCACAGGCGTGGGCGCGGTCCGGCACGGTGGACCGGTACGGGCAGTCCGTCTTGGTGTCCGGGATCGGCAGCGCGTCGATGTCGGCACGCAGGGCCATCAGGGGGATGGCGGGCCGCTCCCCCTCGGCCAGCCCGATGTCACAGATGAGCCCGGTTCCGGTGGCGAGGACACGGGGGCGCAGCCCGGCCTGCTCCAGCCGCTCCTTGATCGCGGCGGTCGTACGAAACTCCTGGTTGCCCAGCTCGGGGTGCATGTGCAAGTCGCGGCGGAAGGCGACGAGTTCGGCGTGCAGGGGTGCGCTGAGCACGCCGGGGAGCACATCCCCGGGGAAACCGGCCTCGGACTCTCGGGACATCAATTGGTTCACCCTCTGAAGGGTAGGACGCCCGACCGGCCAACTGCCCATCGATCAACAAAAGTTCAGCCCGTTAGGGGAAGAAAAGCTGGCCGGCGGACGCATGGCGGCGGACACTGGTGGGTAAAACCTTTGTTCCTCCTTACACGGATACCACGCATCACCACCGTCCCGCGCGACTTGTCCACGGAGCGGAACCGATCCCGGTAGGTTCGCGATCGTGAGCGACTCGACCGCGGACTTCCTGCAGACCACCCGCTCCTCCTACGACGCGATCGCCAAGGACTACGCCTCCTGCTTCCCGGACGGCCCGTCCCACCCCCTGGACCGGCAGCTGATCACGGCCTTCGCCGAACTGGTCACGGCGAACGGCGCAGCCCCCGTCGCCGACCTCGGCAGCGGCCCCGGCAACGTCACCGCCCGCCTGCACGACCTGGGCGTTCCGGTCTTCGGGGTGGACGTCTCCCCCGCGATGGCGGCCCTGGCCCGCGAGGCGCACCCACGGCTGCGCTTCCACGTGGGCTCGATGACGTCCCTGGACCTCCCGGACGCCACGCTGGGCGGGATTCTGGCCCTGTACTCGACGATCCACGTCCCCGACGACCACCTGCCGACGGCGTTCGCCGAGTTCCACCGCACGCTGGCGCCCGGCGGCCACGCCCTCCTCGCCTTCCAGTCGGCCACCGAACCGGACCACCTCCATTTGGCGGAACGCTTCGGCCATGAGATCGACCTCGATTACTACTGGCGCACGCCGGAGCAGGTCACATCCGTGCTGATCGAGGCGGGTCTGGAACTGGTGGCGACGGTGGTCCGGGAGCCGGACGGGGAAGAGACCCGGTCACGGGCGTTCGTGCTGGCGCGGAGACCCTGAGCGCCCCCACCATCAGCTCCCCCTGCCCGGAGACCAGACGAGCCGCCGCAGCAGCGGCCGCAGGACTTGCGCTCAACCATCGCGGCCACGACGGCCACGACAATGATCCAACAAGTTGCGCAGTTGGACCGATCGGGATGTAACACCCCCGTCCGATCCGCACCATCGGGTGGGGCGAAGTCCGGGAGGAACAGCATGGAGAAACACGAGCGCCGGCGATTTCTCGGCGAGGTCCACGCCGAACGCGACAGGCTACTGCCGCTCCGCGCGGAGGCGACGCAGACCACGATCGAGATGGTGAGGAAGAACGCGGCCCAGGTCTCACAACCCGACCTCGTTCCCTATCTGAACCTGGCCTACCTGCTGGCGGTCAGGCGCGGTCATGGTGAGGACCAGCTGATGGCCTTCGCGCTGTCCCTGGCGAACTGGGCGGTCTCGGTGACCGCCGACCTCGCCGAGTGCACCGACCGGACCGTGGAACAGGTCATCGACGTGTACGAGACCGCGATCATGGCGGCGGCGGAAGCGGCAGGGGCCGACGAAGAACCCACGTGACCCGGGCTGTGGCAGGGCCCGTCGTCGGGGTCGTCCATGGTGGCTACGCCAGCCCCACCGCCGCCAAGCGGTGCACGTCCCGGGCCGTCCCGGTGACCCCCGACAGGAAGCCCTGCGCCCGCGGCGAGGCGCTCTCCGTCAGCCAGGTGGGGTCGATGTCGCAGACGGCGACGCGGACGCCGGTGCCGGCCAGGGCGAGGGGGAGGGTGTGGACGACCGTGGAGGGGAAGCTGAGGATCGTGCGGCCGATGGGGCCGCGGCGGGCGATCAGTTCGAGGGGGAGGTCCGGGCGGACTATCTCCAGGCCCGTCTCGGCGGCCAGCCGGTGCAGCTTGTCCGCGCTCTCGCGGCGGTGGGCGAAGTACCGCGTGGCGCCGTGGGCCTTGGCCAGGCCGCGGACCGCCTCCAGGTAGCGGTCGCCGTCCACCACGCCGGTCTCGACCAGGGACGTGCCGACCATGTCGGCGCTCCTGGTGACGCGCGGCGGGCCGAAGCGGGCGCGGGTCCAGGCGAAGTCGTTGGCGGTGACCGTGACCCCTTCGGGGGTCTCCGTCACCGGCATGGAGGAGAAGACCTCGACCCGGCGGCCCGCGCTCGGCGTGAGGCGGCGGCGGGCCGAGGAGGAGACCGGGGCGAAGAGCAGGTCCCGGGCACCGGGGCGGCCGCCCTTGCGGTGCCAGCGCACCAGGCGCTCGCCGCGGGCGAGCTGGGCGACGAACTCCATCGTCGCCGTGCCGTCGTCGACCACGACCAGGTCCTTGGCCCGGGTGATCGTCAGCAGCAGTTGTACGTAGCGGGAGAACGGGTCTCCCATCACGATGCGGTCGGCCCGGCGCAGCGCACCCGCCAGGCCGCCGATCGTGTGGAAGGGCGCGGTCGTACCGCCCCGCGCCTCTTCCCAGCGCACCCGGTACCCCTCGTCCCGGGCCAGGTCCGCCATGCGGCGCAGCTGGCCCCGGGTCATGGGGTCGGTCGGGGACAGGACGACGAGGGTGAGCTCCGCGTCGGCGGGCGCCGCGGTGCCGGCCGGTGAGCGCCGTGCCTGCGCGGGCACGGACGGCCGGGCCGGCTCCGCGGTGTCGCGCAGGCCCTGCAGGTGCGCCCACTCCAGTACGTTCAGCAGCTGTACCGGGCTCTCCACGAAGGCGAGCGTGCGGGGCAGGTGGCCGGCCTGGCCGGCGCGGGGGCTCATCGTCGTACGACCGTCCCGTCGTAGGGCAGTTAAGGCGATCAGGGCACTCAGACCGAGACCGGCTCGCCCGCCGCCGCGGCGATCTCCGCCTCGGCGACGACGCCGGCGACACGGCGCAGCTTCTTCATCGGGCCCTGCTCGGACTCGTAGACCTTCTTGACGCCGTCACCGAGGGAGGCCTCGATGGTGCGGATGTCGCGCACCAGGCGGGTGAGGCCCTGCGGCTCCACGGAGGCGGCCTGGTCGGAGCCCCACATGGCGCGGTCGAGGGTGATGTGGCGCTCGACGAAGGTGGCGCCGAGGGCGACGGCGGCCAGCGTGGTCTGCAGGCCGGTCTCGTGGCCGGAGTAGCCGATCGGGACGTTCGGGTACTCCTTCTCCAGCGTGTTGATCACGCGGAGGTTCAGCTCCTCGGCCTTGGCCGGGTAGGTGGAGGTGGCGTGGCACATGAGGATGTTGTCGCTGCCCAGGACCTCGACCGCGTGGCGGATCTGCTTGGGGGTGGACATGCCGGTGGAGAGGATGACCGAGCGGCCGGTGGCGCGCAGGGCGCGCAGCAGCTCGTCGTCCGTCAGGGAGGCGGAGGCCACCTTGTGGGCGGGCAGGTCGAACTTCTCCAGGAAGGCGACGGCCTCGGTGTCCCACGGGGAGGCGAACCAGTCGATGTTCCTGCTCTTGCAGTATTCGTCGATCTGGCGGTACTCGTCCTCACCGAACTCCACGCGGTGGCGGTAGTCGATGTAGGTCATCCGGCCCCAGGGGGTGTCGCGCTCGATGTCCCACTGGTCGCGCGGGGTGCAGATCTCCGGGGTGCGCTTCTGGAACTTGACGGCGTCGCAGCCGGCCTCGGCGGCCACGTCGATCAGCTTGAACGCGTTCTCCAGCTCACCGTTGTGGTTGATGCCGATCTCGCCGCAGATGTAGACGGGACGGCCGGGGCCGACCTCGCGCGAACCGAACGTACGCAGACGGGAGTTGGTGCTCATCAGGGGATGTCCTTACTTGGGGAGGGAATCGAGAGAGGGGCCGAGGATCCAGCTGGCGATCTCTCGGATCGCGCCGTCACCGCCGGGGACTGTGGTGACCGCGCGTGCGGCGCCGCGTACGACGTCGTGGGCGCTCGCGACCGCCACGGGCCAGCCGACGAGGGCGAAGCACGGGAGGTCGTTGACGTCGTTGCCGACGTAGAGCACGCGCTCAGGCGCGATGCCCTGCTCCTCGCACCACTGCTTGAGGGCGAGGTCCTTGCGGTCGATGCCGTGCAGCACCGGGAGCTTCAGCTTCCGGGCGCGGGCGGCGACCACCGGGTTCTGTTCCGTGGACAGGATCAGCATCTTCAGGCCGCTCTTGCGCAGGGCGGCGATGCCGAGCCCGTCTCCGCGGTGCACGGAGACGAACTCCCGTCCGTCGGAGTCGATCAGCACCCGGTCGTCCGTCTGGGTGCCGTCGAAGTCGAGTACGACCGCGTCGATGTCGTCGGCGGTCGGGAGGGCGCCGGGGCGGTCCGCGTCGAAGAGCGGGGCCAGGGCCCGGGCGCGGGCCAGCTCGTGCGGGTCGTCGATCTCCAGCACGCGGGCCGGGTCGGTGCGGACCAGTTCGGTGTGGCCGAAGAAGCGGTGCCTGTGCTCGCGGAAGCCGGTCGCGGCCATCGCGTAGGCGGCACCGGTCTCCAGCAGGTCCTGGGGGCGGTCCTGGCGGCGCGGGCGGAAGGACTTGTCGTGGTTGACGCCGTAACCGCCGCTGACCGTCGTGGAGTTGGTGACGGTCACGGATCCGCCGAGGGACGCCGTGGACTGTGTGTCGACGGCCACCGGGTCGTCCGCCGCGTCGCGCCAGATGAAGCCGTGGAAGGGGGCGACGGTGACGGCGGTGTCGGCGCCGTTCTCGACGACGGCCGCCGCGACCCCGTCCACGTCCTCACGGACCAGGAACGGGCTGGTGCACTGCACGAGCAGGACGACGTCGACGGGCGCGCCGCGCAGGGCCTCGTGGGCGTCCATGGCGTGCAGGACTGCGGCCTCGGAGGTGGCGGTGTCACCGGCGATGGCGGCGGGGCGCAGCACGACCTCGGCGCCGGCCTGGCGGGCGGCCGCGGCGATGGCCTGGTCGTCGGTGGAGACCACCACGTCGGTCACCAGGCGGGCGGCGCGGCACTCGCGCACCGCGCGGGCCACCAGCGGGATACCGCCGACGGGGGCGAGGTTCTTGGCGGGGACACCCTTGGAGCCGCCGCGCGCCGGGATCACCGCGAGCACGCGGCGCACCGCGGGTGCGTCGGGGTTGGCGTCGGTCATGTGCTCCACTCCTTGCCGTGGGATCCGGTCGCTCACAGCTCTCCCATTCGTCGGATCACGGGGGCCACGCGCTGCACGCCGTGGCGGTAGGCGCCGCGTGCGGCCCGGCGCACGATCTGGCGGACGGGTCCGGGCGCCTTGTCGGCGGCGGGCGCGCCGGGCAGCGGCGCGCCGTCGGGGCCGAGATGGTGGCGCGCGAGGATCCCGGGGAGGTAGCCGGGCGCGGTCTCGGGTGTGTAGTAGGGGTTCAGGGGCGGCAGGCCGCCTGCGCGGTCCAGCAGCTCGGCGATGCGCTCGCGGGCCGCGTCGAAGGCGGTGGCGTAGGAGCCGTCGGCGGCGACGCCCTGCCGGGCCACCCACTCCTCGTCGGGCACCGGGCGGTGCCCGGCGTCCAGCTGGTCCCAGGAGGCGAGGCATCCGGAGCCGGTGAAGTGGTGGTTGCCGAGCACCTCGCGCACGCCGAGGTCGGTCAGGACGACCGTCGGGATGCGGCGGTGCAGAGCCTCCAGGGCGGCCGTGGAGCTGACCGTGACCAGCAGGTCGGTGCGGTCGAGCACCTCGCCCATGTGGCCGTACACCAGGCGGAAGTTGGCGGGCACGTCCTTGCCCTGGACCAGCTTCTGGTACGGCAGCTCCTCGATGTGGGTGGTGTGCTCGCCGGGCTTGGAGCGCAGCTTCAGCAGCACCTCGCGCTCGGGGTGCCTGCGGGCGTGCTCGATCAGCCGGTTCAGCAGGTAGACGCGGTCCTTGCGGCTGTCCGGGACGGACGGCTGGGCCGCGAACACCACCGTGCAGGGGTCGTGTTCGCCGGTGTACGGCTGCCCGCCGAGGAACGGCAGCGCGACCTCGGTCACCGCGGACGCGTCGGCGCCGACCCCCTCGTACACGGCGCGGAACCGGTCCGCGTCGTGGCGGGAGTTGGCGAGGACGAGGTCCGCGCCGTGGCGCAGCAGCAGCCCGTCGGCGAGCTTCTCGTAGACGACGCCGACGTAGCCGGTGACGACGACGGGGCGCTTCCCGGAGCCCCAGGCGCCTCGCAGCCCGTGCAGCATCGCCTGCACACCGCCGCCGACCAGGGAGAGGACGAGGACGTCGTACGGGTCTTCGGTGCTCTCGGTCATCGCGCGCAGGAACTCGACGGCGGTCACCTCGCGGAGGGAGTCCGCGCGGACGCCGACCTCGTCGAGCTGGCGGGCGGTCGGGGTGGCTCGGCCTCGCAGGAGGTAGCCGTCGAGCCGGATCCCGGCGTCGGTGGGGGTGACGCGCTGCGCGGTGAGCGCGCCCCACTTCCACCGGGTGTCGGAATCCGCGAGGACGGCCACCCGCAGGGCTTTCGTTGCACTTGCTGGCACGTCGAAGACGCTAGGAAGGCATTCCGAGGTTCCGCCCAACCCGAATACAACAAACGGTTAACAGCACATCGCCGAATGGCGAATCAGGCCGTGATTGCGGCAGGAAAAAGCCCGGTTCACAGCTTCGCCATATGTCGTTCACCTTGTATCAAGGCGACCGTCAAGACACATGACGGGCTTCCCCCTAACGTCCTTGACGTGGTCAAGCTCTCCGTCATCGTGCCGTTCTACAACGTGCAGCAATATGCGCCCGACACGCTCAGGAGCCTGAAGGCGAACGCGCGTGAGGACTTCGAATTCATTCTCGTCGACGACTGTTCGCGCGACGGGACACCAGAGATTCTCGCGCGCGCGGAGCGCGAGCTGCCGGGCGCGGTCTTCGTCCGGCACGAGAAGAACGGAGGACTGGCGACCGCCCGCAACACCGGCATCGACCGGGCCCGGGGCGAGTACCTGACCTTCCTGGACGGCGACGACTGGCTCGCCCCCGGCTACTACCCGCAGCTGGTCGGCGCGATCGAGGATCTCGGCTGTGACTTCGTGCGCACCGACCATGTGCAGTGCACCGCGCGGGCGCGCAGTGTGCAGAGGGTGCCGGTCGGCCGCCGGGGCGTCGTGCTGAACCCGCGCGAGGCGATCCTGCCCGCCGACCGGTCCACCTCCGTGGACTACGCCTTCGCCTGGGCCGGCGTCTACCACCGGCGCCTGGTGGACAAGGGGCTGCTGCACTTCACCGACGGGCTGCGCACGGCCGAGGACCGGCCGTGGATCTGGAAGCTGCACCGGGAGGCGGAGTCGTTCGCCGCGGTCGGCCTGCTCGGTGTGTTCTACCGGCGCGGGGTGGCCACGTCCCTCACCCAGATCGGTGATGTGCGCCAGCTCGACTTCATTCGCGCGTTCGACCAGGTCGTCTCGGAAACCGCCGCCGACCCGGAGGCGGCCGCCCTGCTGCCGAAGGCCGTCCGCACGTACTGCGCCATCATTTCCCACCATGTGGGATCCATCGAAAGGTTCGAGCCCGCGGTGGCGAGGAAACTGAAATCCATGAGTGCCGCGGCCCTGCGGCGCATGCCGCAGGACATCCTGGACGAGGCACTGGACTCGATGGACATCCAGCGCGCCTCCAAGCTGCGCCGGCTGCGCCGCCGTCCCGCCCCCGCGGGAGCCGCCGCGTGACCACCCAGATCTTCCAGGCGTCGACGCTGTACGGCACGGCCACGCTCGCCGCCGCCCTGGACTCCGGCTGCTTCCGCCCGGCCGACCGGCGGATCCTGCTGGTCTGCAACAACGCGGCCACGCCGGAGACCACGCCCGGCCTGGACGAGATGCCGGGCTTCGAGCGGCTGCGCGACCGCTTCGACGACGTGCTGTCGTACAACGAGACGATCTTCCCCTTCCACCCCGGCGGCTGGGCGCCCCGGGTGGACGACATGCCCTTGTGGGAACGGTTCCTGCGCCACGAGTGGCAGCTCGGCGAGGACGACGTGGAGCTGGCCGTCGAGTCGATCCAGGTGAACCCGTCCCTCGCGCTCGCCCAGATCTTCACCGGCGCCCCGGTCACCGTCTACGCCGACGGCCTGATGAGCTACGGCCCGACCCGCAACAAGATCGACCCGCTGGTCGGCACCCGGGTGGACCGGGTGCTCCACCTCGATCTGGTGCCGGGTCTGAAGCCGCTGCTGCTTACCGAGTTCGGAGTGCCGGGCGAGATCGTGCCGACGCCGGCCTTCACCAAGGTGCTGGCCGGACTCACGCCCCTCGGCGACGAGCTGCCCGGGATCGAGGAGCCCGCGCTGCTGCTCGGCCAGTACCTCTCCGCGCTCGACATCCTCACCCCCGAGCAGGAGGAGAACCTGCATGTGCGGATGCTGAAGGGGGCCGTCGAACTCGGGCACACCAAGGTGGTGTTCAAGCCGCACCCCACCGCCCCGGCCCGCTACGCCCGCACCCTGGAGGAGGAGGCGGAGCGGCTCGGGGTCGACCTCACCGTGCTCGACACGCCCGTGCTGGCCGAGGTGCTGTACCAGCGGATGCGACCGGCGCTGGTCGTCGGCTGCTTCTCCACCGCGCTGCTGACCGCCTCCGCGCTGTACGGCCTGCCGGTCGCCCGGGTCGGCACCGACCTGCTGCTGGAGCAGCTGACGCCGTACGAGAACAGCAACCGCATCCCGGTCACCGTGGTCGACGCGCTGCTGCCGGAGCTGGGCGACCGTGCCGCGGTCACCGAGCAGCGCCGGGGCACGGACGTGGAGGCGCTGGGCGCCCTGGTGCGCGCGGTGGGCTTCGCGATGCAGCCGAAGATCCTGCCGCGGCTGCGCGAGGAGACCGAGCAGTACCTGGAGAAGAACCACAGCGAGCGGATCCTGCGCTACTTCAAGCGCAGGCGGCTGACCTCGCTGGCGCTGCCCGGCGGGGTGCCGACCCAGCTGGCGTTCATTCCGCGCAATGCCACGGTCCGAAGGGTGGCGCGCCGGGCGCGCAATCTGCGCCGGGCCGTGCGTCGCTGAACGTGCATTCCTGATGAGGGCGGGCCCGGCACGGGCCCGCCCTTTTCCTGTCGGCAGGAAGCAAAAACGACGAACAGGTAAACGAGCGAGGTCGGTCGGGCGAATTCCTGGAGCATGGACGCACCACGGAAATTCATATGAAAATCCGAGGTGGTTAACGCTTGTTCGGGAAAAATGTCGAGCATCATGTCTGCTTCGCCCTCCACCCTCACCAGCGCTCCGCCCACACCGGGACCGGCCCCCGCCCCGTCCGTCTCCGGCGGCTCCAAGAGCCGTCTGCTCGCCCTGGACGGACTGCGGCTCGTGGCCGCGCTGATGGTCTGCCTCTACCACTACGCCGGACGCGGCGGACCGGTCTCCGGGTCCTGGCACGGGAGCCCGACCCACCTCTTCCCCACCCTGTCCCGGGTGGCCGTCTACGGCAATTTCGGTGTGCAGTTCTTCTTCGTCATCAGCGGTTTCGTGATCTGCATGAGCAGTTGGGGCCGCACCCTCGGCGATTTCTTCCGCTCCCGGATCGCGCGCCTCTACCCCGCCTACTGGGTGGCCCTGGTCCTGGTCACGGGTGCGTCCCTCGCCCTGCCCGTCGTGGTCCACCCGGTCCGGCTGGACGAGTTCCTGGTCAACCTGACGATGCTTCAGCAGCCGATGGGCGCGACCCGGGTCCTGGGCGTGTGCTGGACGCTCTGGGTCGAGGTCCGCTTCTACGTGCTGTTCGCGATCCTCGTCGTCCTGCGCGGGGTGACCTACCGCCGGGTGGTGCTGTACGCCTGCGTCTGGACCGTGGCGGCCGTCCTGTGCCACTCGTCCGGCAACGAGCTGCTGAACCAGGTGGTCATGCCCGAGTACGCCCCGTTCTTCATCGGCGGTCTGGCGCTGTACCTGATCCACCGCTTCGGCAGCGACCTGCTCGCGTGGGGCATCGTCACGATGTCCTGGCTGCTCGCACAGAGCGAGGCCACCCGCGGCCTGTGGGGCCCGCACCCGCACCGCAATCCGTACGTCGTCGTCCTGATCGTCACCCTCGCCTTCGCGGCCGTCGCCGTCGTGGCGCTGGGCTGGACCCGCTGGGCCTCCTGGCGCTGGCTGACCACGGCCGGCGCGCTGACGTACCCGTTCTACCTGGTCCACGAGCACCTGGGCTGGTTCGTCATCCGGGTGCTGCACCGGGCCCTGGGCCTGCCCGCGTGGCCGACGCTCGCGACGACGGTGCTCGGCATGCTGCTGCTGGCGTGGCTGATCCACCGGTTCGTGGAGAAGCCGTTCGGCCCGCGACTGAAGAAGGCGCTGAAACGGGAGTCTCTCGCCGGCCACCTCGGCTAGCCGCGTTCCGCCGGCCCCGCGTAGCGCGCCTCGACCCCCGCGATCACCAGCGCCAGGCCCTCCTCGAACTGCTCGTCGTAGGCGTCGAAGAGCACCCTTCCGGCCTCGGCGGCGAGCGGGAAGTCGGCCAGGCGCCGGGCCCGTTCCTCGATGTCGTACCCCTCCCGGCGCTCGCCCGGGAGGGGCTCGACGCCCTGTTCCTCGGTGACGAAGCCGATGGTGTACGCGGTCACGGTCCGCGCCGCGTTGACCGCCTGGACCAGGCTGAAACCGGCAGCGGTGAGGACACGCAGGTGTTCCTCCATCTCACGGGCGTGGTCCGTGCCCGTGAAGCGTGATCCGCTGTAGACCTTGGCGCCGTCGCGGTAGCCGAGCAGGGCGGCGCGCAGCCCACGGCCGACCTTCAGCAGCCGCTCCGACCAGGTGTCGGCCGGATCGAGCACGGTGCCGGCGACCATGCGGCGGTACATCTCCGTCGCCATCTCGTCCAGCAGCGCCTGTTTGTCCTTGAAGTGCCAGTACAGCGCCGGGGCCTTGACGTCCAGCTCCTTGGCGATGGCGCGCAGGGTCAGCCCGTCGAGGCCGACCTCGTTCAGCAGCCGCAGCGCCGTGTCCGCGACCCGCCGGCGGTCCAGGGGCGCGCGTCGTTCCGTACTCACGCTTGACAGCTTAACAGCGTTAAGGGCAGCCTGGTCGTCGACGGCACTTAACGACGTTAAGGGGAATCGCGATGGATGTCCTGATCGTGGGCGCCGGTCCCACCGGACTCGCCCTCGGCATCGACCTCGCCCGGCGAGGGCTGGACGCGCTGGTCGTGGAGCGGGAGCGGGGGCTCTTCCCCGGATCGCGCGGCAAGGGGATCCAGCCGCGCACCCAGGAGGTGTTCGAGGACCTCGGCGTGCTGGACGCGATCCGCACGGCCGGCGGCACCTACCCGGCACGGGTGGTCTGGAAGGACGGCGAGCGGGGCGGCGACCAGCCGATGTTCGAGCCCGTGGCGGCGGACGAGGGCGCGCCGTACACCGAGCCGTGGATGGTGCCGCAGTGGCGGACCCAGGAGATCCTGTACGCGCGGCTGGTGGAGCTGGGAGGCAAGGTCGCCTTCGGCCGCGAGGTGACGGGCCTGGAGCAGGACGCGGAGGGCGTTCACGTGCGGTGCGCCGACGGTACGGCCCTGCGCGCGCGGTACGTGGTCGCGGCCGACGGCGGCCGATCCGTCGTACGGCGGGCGGTGGGCGTGGGGATGACCGGGGAGACGGTCGACCCGAGCCCGTTCGTGGTGGCGGACGTGCGGGTCGGGGGACTGGACCGGGCGTGCTGGCACACCTTCCCGGCGGCCGACGGCACCGGTCTCGCGCTGTGCCCGCTCGCCGGCACGGACGACTTCCAGCTGGCCGCGAAGCTGCCGGAGGGCACCGAGCCGGACCTCACCCTGGACGGCCTGCGCAAGCTGGTCGCCGCGTACACGCACCTGGACGGGGACGACCTCACCGAGCTGCGCTGGGCCTCGGGCTTCCGGCCCCGGGCGGCGCTCGCGGACCGCTTCCGGGCGGGCCGGGTGTTCCTCGCGGGCGACGCGGCGCACGTCCACTCGCCCGCCGGCGGGCAGGGACTGAACACGAGCGTCCAGGACGCCTACAACCTGGGCTGGAAGCTGGGCGCGGTCCTGCACGGCGGGGCGCCGCAGGAGCTGCTGGACACCTACGAGGAGGAGCGGCGGGCCAATGCGGCGGCCATGCTGGGCCTGTCGACGGGAGTGCACCGCGGGGAGGTGCAGCGCGGGAAGGCGACGGTGCAGCTCGGACTGGGCTACCCGGACTCGTCCTTGAGCGAGGAGAGGCGGGCCGTCCCGTCGGCCGTACGGGCGGGCGACCGGGCACCGGACGGGACGGTGGACGGCGTACGGCTCTTCGACGCGTTCCGGGGGCCGCACTGGACGCTGCTCGGCGCGACGGCACCCGTCGCGGGGGTGAAGGCCCTCCCGGCCGCCCCCGAGTCCTACGGACCCGGTGTCTTCCTGGTCCGTCCGGACGGGTACGTCGGCTGGGCGGGCGACTCGGCGGACGGACTCGGCGACTACCTGGCCACGGTCGGCCTGCGCTGACCCGGTGGCCTACGCACTGGCCAGCGACAGCTTCACCGCGAACCCAAGGAACAGGGCCCCCGCGGCCGAGGTCGCCGTCGCCGACAGCCGCCGGCGGCGGCGGAAGGCGGCAGCGAGGCGGGTGCCGCCGAATATCAGCGCACTGAGGTAGAGGAAGCTGGCCAGCTGGGCGAAGGCGCCGAGGACGACGAAGGAGAGGGCCGGGTAGGCGTAGCCCGGGTCCACGAACTGCACGAAGAAGGCGACGAAGAACAGGATCGCCTTGGGGTTGAAGAGGCTGACGACGAAGGCACGGCGCAGGGGCCGCTCCTCGGCCGGAGCGACCGTCACGGCCTCCTCGACGGCCTTCTCGCGCCGGGTGCGCCACATCTCCCGGGCGGACCGCAGCATGCCGATCGCCAGCCAGGTCAGATATCCGGCCCCGGCGTACTTCACGATCCCGAAGAGCACGGCGTTGCCCTGGAGGAGCGAGGCGACCCCGGCGGCCGACAGCGTCATCAGCACGGTGTCCCCGCACCACACCCCGGCGGCGGCGGTGTACCCCGCGCGCACGCCGCGACGGGCGGCCACGGAGAGCACGTACAGCGAGTTGGGACCGGGCAGCAGGACGATCAGGACGAGACCGGCCAGATAGGTGGGGAGATCGATGACGCCGAACATGGGAAGGAGTGTCGCACGGGGGCTCCCGTGATCACCCGCACGGAGCAACCGCCGTGAGCGAGCGAGGGATCAGAACGTGTCCGAGGGCACGTAACTCCCCCAGACCTCCCGCAACGCCCCGCACACCTCCCCCACCGTCGCCCGCTCCCGCAGCGCCTCCTTCATCGGATACAGCACGTTCTCCTCGCCCTGTGCCGCCTTCTTCAGCGCGGCAAGGGCCGTATCCACCGCGCTCCGGTCCCGCTCCGCCCGCAGCCTCGCCAGGCGCTCCGTCTGCCGGGTCTCGATGGCCGGGTCCACCCGCAGCGGCTCGTACGGCTCCTCGTCGTCCAGCCGGAAGCGGTTGACGCCCACCACCACCCGCTCGCCGGAGTCCGTCTCCTGCGCGATGCGGTAGGCGTTCTGCTCGATCTCCGCCTTCTGGAAGCCCCGCTCGATCGCCGCCTCCGCGCCGCCGAGATCCTCGACCCTGCGCATCAGGTCCAGCGCGGCCGCCTCGACGTCGTCGGTCAGCCTCTCCACCGCGTACGAGCCCGCGAACGGGTCCACCGTCGCCGGGACGTCCGTCTCGTACGCCAGGACCTGCTGGGTGCGCAGCGCGAGGCGCGCGCTCTTCTCCGTCGGCAGCGCGATCGCCTCGTCGAAGGAGTTGGTGTGCAGGGACTGGGTGCCGCCCAGTACGGCCCCGAGGGCCTGGACGGCCACCCGGACCAGGTTCACCTCCGGCTGCTGGGCCGTCAGCTGGACCCCGGCCGTCTGGGTGTGGAAGCGGAGCATCCAGGACTTCGGGTTCCGTGCGCCGAAGTCCTCCTTCATCACCCGCGCCCAGATCCTCCTCGCCGCGCGGAACTTGGCGACCTCCTCCAGCAGCGTCGTACGGGCGACGAAGAAGAAGGACAGGCGGGGGGCGAAGTCGTCGACGTCCATGCCGGCCGCCACCGCCGTACGGACGTACTCGATGCCGTCGGCGAGGGTGAACGCGATCTCCTGCGCGGGCGAGGCGCCCGCCTCTGCCATGTGGTAGCCGGAGATCGAGATCGTGTTCCACTTCGGGATCTCGGCGGTGCAGTACCTGAAGATGTCGGCGGTCAGGCGGAGGGAGGGCTTCGGCGGGAAGATGTACGTGCCCCGCGCGATGTACTCCTTCAGGACGTCGTTCTGGACGGTGCCGGTCAGGCGGTCCGCCGGTACGCCCTGTTCCTCGGCCACCAGCTGGTAGAGCAGGAGCAGCAGCGCCGCCGGGGCGTTGATCGTCATCGACGTCGAGACCTTGTCCAGCGGGATGCCGTCGAAGAGCACCCGCATGTCCTCGACCGAGTCGATCGCCACGCCCACCTTGCCGACCTCGCCGTGGGCGAGAGGCGCGTCGGAGTCGTGACCCATCTGGGTGGGCAGGTCGAAGGCGACGGACAGGCCGGTCGTGCCGTGCGCGATCAGCTGCCGGTAGCGGGCGTTGGACTCGGCAGCCGTGCCGAAGCCGGCGTACTGGCGCATGGTCCAGGGGCGGCCGGTGTACATGGTCGGGTACACCCCGCGGGTGTACGGGTAGGCCCCCGGTTCGCCCAGCTTCCCTGCCGGGTCCCAGCCGGTCAGGTCCACCGGCCCGTAGACCGGCTCGATCGGCAGCCCCGACTCCGACTCGCGCGCCATGGATGCCTCCGCAGTACGTTCTGTCCCCCCTCACCATGCCCCGTAGTTCGGCGGCGGTCACGCGGGGAAGCATCTGGGGCATGAGGATCTCGGGGAGACCTGCCGCCGTACTCGCCTCGGCCGCCGCCCTCGCCGCGCTCTGCGGCTGCACCGTGCAGCCCCCGGGCGCGGACGGCAAGAACCGGTCACCGGTGCACGTCCGGCTGCCGTCCGGCGGCCCCGAACGCACCCGGACGGCCGAGAGCCCCGGCCCCGCCCGGACGGGCGGCACCTCCGGCACCGCCGGGACACCCGGGGGCGTGCCCGCCGCGAAGCCCGTCCAGCCCGTGCCCGAAGTGTTGTGGCGGCGCGGCAACAGCGGCTCGGGGGTGCGCGAGCTGCAGGCGCGGCTCCGCCAGGTCGGCTGGCTGTTCGACGGGCCGACGGGGTCGTACGACGACCTGACCGAGCAGGCCGTCCAGGGTTTCCAGGGCAAGCGCGGGCTGCCGCGGACCGGGGTGCTGGACACCGTCACCTGGCAGCGGCTGCTGGCGATGACGCACCGGCCGGGCATCTGGGAGCTGTATCTGATGGGAGGTCAGCCGGCTGCCATGCCTGATCCGCGCTGTCTGACCGGCCGGGTGCTGTGCATCAGCAAGACCAGCCGGACGCTGCGCTGGATGGTCGACGGGCGCACGGTCTCGACGGTGTCCGTGCGCTTCGGCACCCAGTACAGCCCCACCCGCGAGGGGGTGTTCCACATCTACTGGAAGTCACGGCACCATGTGTCGACGATCTATCACTCCCCGATGCCGTACGCGATGTTCTTCAGCGGCGGCCAGGCGGTGCACTACTCCTACGACTTCGCGGCGCGCGGGTACGCCGGCGGTTCGCACGGGTGCGTCAACGTGCGGGACGAGACGGCGATCGCGGAGCTGTTCGCGCAGGTGCGGACCGGCGACAAGGTCGTCGTGTACTGGTGAGGCACCGGGCGGGAGGGAGATGTGGGGCGCGGGCGGGACCGGGGGAACGTGTCCCGCCCGCGCCAGGTGCACGAGCCGTAGGTACGGGGGGAACCCCGGCTCAGTGCGACGGCCGATGACCAGTCGGCTCACTCAGTACTGCGTCCCGGCGGCCAAAAACGTCACACCCCTCGCGGAAAAATTTTCGCGACCAACGAAATCGCAGGTCAGCGGGGTCGGCCGAGGTCAGAGCGCGGTGTACGACGGGCTCGGCGAGAACGCCGGCACCGGCCGGCCCTGGGTCCGCGGGGTGAAGACCGAGGGCGCGGGTGAGGCGATGCCACCCCGGTGACGGCCGTGGCGGTGGTCCCGGTCTCGATGACCGCCGTCGTCACCGCCGTGGCCGTCCCCGTCGCCCTTGCCGTCCCCGTCGCCCTTGCCGTCGCCGTCCTTGCCGCCGTCGCTCTTGCCGTCCGAGCCGCCGCCCTTGGCATCGTTGCCGTCGTCGCCCTTGTTCTCGCCCCCGGAGGCGTTCTGGGCTGCCAGGACGAACGTGCAGTACTTGGTCACCCGCGCGGAGCCGCCCGCCAGGAACTCCAGGACCCGCCTGCGCTCGGCCCCCGGGTCGCGGCCGTCCCGCAGGTCGCGACAGGCGGAGACAACGGCCTTGCGCCATGCGGTGCCGCGGGTCCCCTGGGGTGCGCCCGCACCCGGCTCGGTGCCCTTCTCCGTGCCCTTGCCCCTGCCCCGGTCGTCGGCGTTGCGGGAGGGGTCCGCGCCGGGGGACCCGCTGATGCCGGGGCTGGGCGTGTCCAGGTCGGGGACGATGCCCGGGGTGGACTGCGGGGAGGGAGAGCTGGGCGGCCGTCCGGAGTTCTGGGCGGAGACGGAGGCGGCGGGCCCCGGGTCGTCGCGGAACGGCATCGGCAGCACCCCGCTGCCGGCGGCCATGGCGACCCCGCCGAGCATGCCCGCGGCCACCGCCGCGGCGAGCGCGAGGCGCACCGGGCGGGCCCAGCGCGGGCGGCCGGAGCGGGTTCCGGTACGGGTGGGGGCGCCGATGCGGACCAGGCCTGCGTCCGCCTCGCGTGCGGGGCGGCCGAAGCGTCTGCCGGAGCTCGCGTCGCCGAGCGCGGCGGCGGTCCGCTCGGCCTCGGCCGCCTCGCGGGCCTTGCGGAACGCGGCCAGGGCGGCCTGCTCACCGGGCAGTTCCGCGGCCGTGGGGGCCGTCTCGGCGGCAAGGGAACCCAGCACCTTGCCCAGCTGTTCCGCCTGGTCACGTCCGGATTCGTCGACGGCTTCCAGCGACTCACCGCGCAGCAGACGTTCCGCCGTCTCTCCGGTCAGCCACTTGTACTGCTCGTCGGCCATCACATGTCCTTCTGCGTCCGCGAACGCGTATGCGTCACAGTTGCGGACGTCACCGCGCGCCTGCGCGGTTCTCGCTGGGGCGGGAGCGCGTCGAGCACGGCCGCCGATTCCGGATCGTCGCCGAGCAGCTCCGCGAGCCGCTTCAGGCCGCGGTGCGCGGCGGTGCGTACGGCGCCCGCGCGCTTGCCGAGCGTCTCGGCGGCGGTCTTGGCGTCGAGGCCCACCACCACACGCAGGACGACCGCCTCGGCCTGGTCCTGCGGGAGCCGCGCGATGAGCGAGAGGGTGCCGTCCGTGGCGAGCGCCTCGATGGCCTCGCCGGCCGTGTCGGACTCGGCGGCACGACCTGTCAGTTCGGTCTCGTCGCCGCCGATCGCGGGGCGGCGGCCGCGCATCCGTATGTGGTCCAGGGCGCGGTTGCGGGCGATCCTGGCGGCCCAGCCGCGGAAGCGGTCGGCGTCGCCGCTGAACCGGTCGAGGTCCCGGGCTATCTGCAGCCAGGCCTCGGACGCGACGTCCTCGGCGTCCGGATCGCCTACCAGTGTGCGTACGTATCCGAGCAGCCTCGGATGCACCGCGCGGTACACCGTACGGAACGCGGTCTCATCCCCGTCCTGTGCCGCACGCACCGCGGTGGTCAGCTCCGCGTCGTCCCCCAGCACCGCACTCCCTTTACGCCCGTCTTCGGTCGGCGCGAAAGGCACGTTACGGCGTGAAACCTCTCCTCGTCCATGTCTGTAGAAGATGCAACTAACTCGTGACACGCATGGGTGTGACAGAAAACGCACTCATGACGCTGAAGGAAGTACGGGCCGCCGCGCGGCCCGTGTCGCGCGACGGCCGGGGCCTCTCCTGTGGGGGGTGGCGGCCCCGGCCGTTGCCCCGGCCGCTGCGGGCGGCCCGCAAGCCGATGTGCGAACCGCCGTACGCGGACGGAAAACAGCTGGCCGGAGCGCCGCACGCGGACGAGGGGCCGGTGCCGGGACTGCCGTTTCGGACGGGAAACCGTTGCCCGGACCACTCGGCGCGGACGGGACGGGTCAGTTCTTCCCGCCGGGTTTCGGCGAGTCACCGGTGCCGCTCCTGCCGGTTTTCTCATCCTTGGGCGCCTTGTCACTGTTGTTCGACTTGGCGGCTTTGTCGGCCTTTTGTCCGTCGGCCCGGGTCAACTGGGAGGCACAGTACGCCGTGACGTTCTTCTCGCCGCCCGCGGCCGTGACGAGCCGCTGCCGGGCCGTCGCGTCCAGCGTCCTGCCACGGTCCCGGACGTGCTCGTAGGCACGGCAGTGGGCCAGGGTGTCCCTGGCGGTGGCCGGGTGGTGCGGGCGGGCCGAAGGGGCTCCGGACGCGGTGTCGTGCGGCCGGGCCGCCGGCCGGTGCGGGGCGCTCGCCGCGGGCTGCGGCCGCCGCCCGCCGTCGCCGTCCCGGTGCCCGGACGGGCCGGCGGAGTTGATCGCCGCGACGGCCACCCCGCCCAGCGTGACGCTCGCGAGGAACACCGAGAGCGTGGCCTTCACCGAAAGCCGGGCGCGGCGCGACGCCCGGGGCCGCCAGTCGTCCCGGCGCCGGGTCCGCGCCCGGTGCGCCCCGCGGTCCCGGGCGGTGCGGAACGCGGTCACGGCGCGCCGCTCGGCCGCGGGGTCGACGCCGTCCGGGAAGCCGTCGGGGACGGCCTGCGCGCGGATCGCGGCGGCGAACCACGCCTCGAACACGGCGTCCCCGCAGTCCGGCGCGTCCGCGCCGGCCGGCCCCGCTCCCAGGACCGCGCCGCCCGGGTGCCCGCGCCGACGACCGGGCAGCCCGTCGCCGCTGTGCCGTTCACCCATGTCTGTTCCCGTTCCTGGTCCGGCCCGCTCGGCCCCTCGGATCCGCCGGGGGCCTCGCGCCGCCGGTTCCCGTGTATCCATACGGCCGGTGGCGGCCGTCGTTCATTCCGACTCCCCCAGCGTTCGGGGGACCTCGTCCGTCACACCTGCCGCCGCAGCCTCCTGAGCACCCAGTTCGCGGGCGAGTCGCTTCAGCCCGCGGTAGGCCGCGGTGCGGACCGCGCCGGGGCGCTTGCCGAGGACACGGGCGACGGCGGGGCCGTCGAGGCCGACGACCACCCGCAGCAGCACGGCCTCGGCCTGGTCCGGCGGGAGTGTCCGGACCAGTTCCAGGGCGCGCTCGGTGGAGAGGGACTCCAGCGCCTGCTCGTACGTGCTGTGCGGTCCGGGCAGCTCCAGTACGTCCTGTTCGAGCGCCGCCGCCCGGGGCCGTATGCGCTGTCTGCGCAGGTGGTCCAGGGCCCGGTGGCGGGCGATGGTCGCGGTCCAGCCACGGAACCCGGCGCCGTCCCCCCGGAACCTTCCGAGGTCGCGGGCTATCTCCAGCCAGGCGTCGGAGGCCACGTCCTCGGCCTCGTCGCCGACGATGCCGCGCAGATAGCCGAGCAGACCCGGCTGCACGATCCGGTAGGCCACCGCGAAGGCGCTCTCGTCACCGTCCTGCGCCCGCGCGACGGCCGCGCCCAGTTCCCCGTCGCGTGCCTGCGGTCGACGGGTTTCCCCTGCCTGGCCCAAGACTGACCTCGTTCGTGCCGAGTTCGTGGCCACCGCACGGCGCATGCCCCACCGGGCGGCGCACTACGGCCCTCTCCACGCCTTCCAAGGTCATCAGCGCCCGGCCTCACAGAAGTGTCACAGCCCGCCGAGGACCGGACGGCCGACCGGAGCAACGGGGGCACGCGGAAAGGGCGGACTGCCGGTGCCGCATCCTGCGCTGCACGGTGCTCCGGTCGGCCGGCCGACCGGCACGGATCGACTCTCAACGAGTCACGCCGGACCAGCGCGGTGCCCCGTCGGACCGGAGCCCGCCCGTGCGAGGGGTCCTGGGCCGGGTGGTCAGCCGGCGGCGGTCGCGTCGCGGCACAGCAGGCGCAGCGAGCCCTGGCCGCCGAAGCACCGCCGGGCCTCCTCGATGGGGTCCCACAGCCGGCCGTCGGGCGTGCGGATCCAGTGGTCGCCGCCCGTCGCCCACCACTCGGCGCCGGTCTGGCGGACGATGACCTCACCGGCGTAGGCGCCGAAGCCGCGCAGCACGCTCTCGACCGCCGCGTGCGGCGGATCCTCGCGTCGTATGTCCTCGATCATCCGGTCCACCCGCCACAGGCTCTGCGCCGAGTAGTCGAGCCGTACCCGCGCACCCTCGCGCATGGTCGCCACCGTGTCGGCCGCCCACCGTGCGGGCCTGGCCGCGGCGTGTGGTCTGGTCTCCTGCTGTGCTGTCACGTAGTGGGCTGTCACATAGGGAAGAGCGGGCGCGGCCGGGCATCCGTCACGCGGATCCGGCGGGTTTCCCCAAAGGGCGCAGGACCGCCCCACCCCACCGCACGACGATTACAGAATCCGCCCGGGCAGGAGGGTTTGATTTCCGGTCAGCCGCGCCCGCGGGCCCGGCGGGACACCACCGCACGCAGCACCCTGCGGCCCTCGACCGTGACGTCCAGGGCGCGCCGCAGGCCGTGCGTGCCGTGCTCGGCGAGGAGTTCCAGGACGACGATCTGGCGCCGCAGCTCGGCGGCGACGAGCGGGGACGTGCCCTCGGTGCCGCTCTCGCGCCCGTCCTCCGGGCTGTCGGCCGCCGCGGTGTCGTCCACGGCGGGGTCCAGGAGCCGGTGGATGCGCAGGGAGGCGACCGAGCAGGCGTCCGCCCAGGCCCGTATCGCGTCGGCGGTGCGCTCGGCGGGGGCCGCGTCCAGCATGCGGCGGGCGAGCAGCGCGGCCTCGTCCGCGTCCGGGCCCGCCGGATCGATCGCGCCGCGCGCCTTGTCCAGGCTCCCGGCCCAGTCGGAGCCGTCGGCGAGGCTCGCCCACAGCGGGCGCAGCACCTCGTCGTCGCCGCCCAGGAGGGGCACACACCGATCCAAACAGGCCAAACCGCTGGCTGCCAGTCCCCGTTCATCGGCCTGTGCGATCAGTTCCACCAGGCTCATGAAAGCCTCCCTCGCCAGGGCACCGCCTTTACGGAGCCCGCACTTCCCCTAACTGCGTGCAACGGCCCGGGAGTGTCACAGCCAGAGGTTTTCAGCCAAAGACGGGCGCCGGCACGGGGCCCGCGAGCGCCCGGTGGTGCTGCATTCGGGTGATCTTGAGAACGATCAGGACGGCGAGCGCGGCGGCCGCGATGTCGATCACGTCGGCGAACAGCATCTGGCGGGCGGCGTCCCGCAGTTCGGCCACACCGTGGGCCCGCGCGTACTCCGTGGTGGCGGCCCGGTCGGCGAACAGGGAGATGATCCACACCGTCCACCAGCAGTTGACCGGCGCATGGCTGGGGCGCTCGGCCCAGCGGGCGCTGGAGTCCCAGATGTCGAGGGTGATCCGGCGCGGGAACCACAGGTTGACGACCGGGACGAACCAGCCGCCGATCGTCCAGCCGCGCCCCTTGCTGTGCCCGCCCGGGTTGAACACCTCGGCGTTGACCCGCACCCGCCACAGCCAGCACAGGTACACGACCATCGTCGCCAGCAGGGCGATCCCCTGGGCGACGCCGGAGGCGGTGTAGAGCGAGTCGGCGTGGTCGGCCCGGTGGATCACGTCGGCGCCGGTGGCCCCGTCGGCCATGTCCCCGGCGACGTTCATCTCCAGCGCATCGGCCACGACGGCGAACAGGTCGGTGGCGATGACCAGGCCGAGCAGCGCGGCGGCGGCCCGGCCGAGCCCGACCGGAGAGCGCAGCACGGCGCCGGGCGCCGCGGCGAACGGCGGAGCGGACATGGCGCACTGGGCGCACAGCGTGCCCCCGGGTGCGGCGGCGAACTGCTGACAGCGGGCACAGATCATGAAAGGAGTTCCCCCGAAACGACATGGAAGCGCGTGGTCTCCCCGGGCCGGGGCCGCGCCGACGAGCGCCGGAAGACCGGCGACGGACACCGGAACATACGGTTCGCGGCGCTCGCACGTCCACTCGAATCCGGGTACGCCTCAGCCCAGCCGGTCCGCCAGCGCCTTGAAGTCGGCCCAGGACATCGCCGGGGTGCCCGGGTCCCACAGCTTCTGCACGGTGGCGCGCAGCGGCATCCGGATCCCGGCGGCGACCTGGTCCTGCGTCTGGGCGTTCGCGATGTCGCTCCAGACCGCGAACGTGCCGCCGAGTATCTGCCCGTCGTAGCTCGCCGGTACGGCGGCCGTCCCGCGCAGCACCCGCGGGTTCCACTGCTCGTAGATGCGCTGCCCGGTCGGGTAGACGAAGGTCTGGGGCTCCCCGAGGACGTAGTACAGGAACTCGTCGTTGTAGTTGATGACCTTGCGGCCCGCGCCCAGGTACTCCACCGGCTGCCGGGCGCCGATCTCCTTGCCGGTCCAGTAGGCGACCTGGAGGTCCTTGGCGGGCTGCACGGAGGTGTTCCGGAAGAAGCCGTCGTTCCAGGCGCGCATGGTCCGGCCGTGGGCGCGCACGGTGGCGGCCCGGTCGTTCAGCCATCCGGTGGTGAGGTCGGCGACGGTGGCGCCGGAGCCGTACTTCTGCTGGGCGGCGGCCGCCAGCTGGGGGAAGGAGGCCTGCGGGTTCGCCACGGTGAGCGCCTGGTACTCGTCGCCGCCGAGGTGCCACTGGTTGCCGGTGAAGAGACCGGCGTACTCGTTGAGCAGGTCGTCGACGATCTTCGCGGAGGCGCCCTTGGAGATGTCTATCGCGCCCTTGGTCGCCGCCCCGTTCGCGTTGCGCAGCTGCAGGTCCGGGTGGGCGGCGATGACCGCGCCCAGGTGCCCGGGCGAGTCGATCTCGGGCACCACGGTGACGTGCCGGGAGGCCGCCAGATCGACGATCTGCTTGACCTGCGCCTTGGTCAGGTGGTCCTTGGAGACGATCTCGGGATGGGTGCCGGACTCGATCCGGAAACCCTGGTCGTCGGAGAAGTGCAGCCCCAGCTCGTTGAACTTCAGGTCGCCCAGCTCGCGTATCCGGTCCTCGATCCAGGGCGCGGTGTACGGCTTGCGCGCGATGTCCAGCATGAAGCCGCGCACCGGCTTGGCGGGCTCGTCGCGCACGACGCCCTCCGGCGCCGTACCACCGCCGTGGACCTCCTGCTTGAGGGTGCGGGTGCCGTAGAAGACCCCCGCGTCGGCCGGCCCGCTGATGTCGACCCGCCCCCCGCGCACGGTCATGGTGTACGACTCCGGGTTCCCGCCCCCGTTGCCCAGGGCCAGCCGCAGGTCCCCTGCCCGTACGTCGTTCTTCTCCCCCGCGTACGCCAGTCCCAGCTCGCCGGCTATCAGCCGGCCCTCGTCGGCCAGCTCCGGATCGCTCACCACCACCCGCTCGCCGTGCTGCGGCCGCCAGCCGGGTCCGCGCGCCGGGGTGTGGGAACGCACCGCGGGTATGGTGCGCGGCGCCTTGGAGAGCGGATAGGAGCGGCTGGGCGGGGGGCTGGCCGGCGTGGCCGCGCCGCTGGACGCGGCGGCCGACGCCTGCTTCGACGGCGCCTCGCCCGTACTCCCCACGGGCTGCCCGCCGCCCCCGTCCGCCGAGGCCCAGACACCGACGCCCACGCCGAGCGCGACGGTCCCCGCGAACGCGGCGGCCACGACCGCCCGCTTGCGTCTCACCTGCTGCACCGAAGCCCGGCGCTTGTGCTGGCTCACCCGAACAACGTACGTCCGATCCGCGGTTCATTCGTCACCGAGACGTTCCGAAACTCTCCCGTCCGGGTGAAATTCAGGCATCCCCCGGACACACAGTGACCACTCTCGATAACGTGATCACACATCTTTCACAGCATCCGCTGCCACACCACATGTGACGCGAGGACCCACGCTGCCTGCGCACCGTCTCCCGACCCTCCCCCAGCCGCTGGACGCCTTCAACGCCGCCTCCCCCGACGAGGCCCGCGCCCTGCTCCAGTGCTGTCTGCACTGCCCGCGCTGGTCCCGCCGGGTGGCCGACCACCGGCCCTACCCCGACCTGGACTCGCTCCTGGCAGCGGCGGACGAGGCGGTGTACGACCTGTCGCCGGGGGACCTGTCCGAGGCCCTGGCGAGCGAGTCGCTCCCGGACCTTCCGGAGGACACCTACGCCGTCGCCCACACGGCCCTGAGTGCGGCCCACGCGGCCTACGAGGCCCGATTCGGACACGGTTTCGTCATCTATCTGGGTGATTGTCCTCATGAAGAAGCTCTCGACCGCACTCTCGAAGGCATCCGATCACGATTGACAAACGATCCCGAGGAGGAACGGGTCATCGCGGCGGAGGAACTACGGCGCCTGGCAAGAAACAGACTGGCAACCCGCCTGAGGGGCGCGGGGCTGCATCTACCTGCGGCTCCGCCGCGGGGCGCCATCAGTCACAACAGCGCCGCACCGGGCGGATGAGCGGGACACCCCACCCCCCTGTGGCCGCAGGGCAATAGCCCATCCGATGCCAGTTTGATCACACAGGTAGGCCCCCCGTAAGCGGCAGCGCACCGCATGGATACGATGCTGAGGGCCGGTGGACCGTACCCGGCCGGGCCCGACCGACAGTGAAGCCGGCGCGGCCCTAGTCCCCGCTCCCGGAGGGTTCTTCCGTGCCGGCTGGAACGCTGTACCGCGGCCGGGAAGGCATGTGGTCGTGGGTGGCTCATCGAGTCACCGGTGTCCTCATCTTCTTCTTCCTGTTCGTTCACGTGCTGGACACCGCACTCGTGCGTGTCTCCCCCGAGGACTACGACAAGGTCGTAGCCACGTACAAGACCCCGATCGTCGCGCTGCTGGAGTACGGCCTCGTCGCCGCCATCCTCTTCCACGCACTCAACGGTCTGCGCGTCATCGCCGTCGACTTCTGGTCGAAGGGCCCGCGCTACCAGAAGCAGATGCTCTGGACCGTCGTCGGTGTCTGGGTCGTCCTGATGATCGGTGCGATCTACCCCGTCCTCGGCCACGCCGCTCGTGTTCTGTTCGGGAGCTGAGGCCCATGTCCACGACTGAAACCACCGCGTCCGGCGTCGGCCCCGTCGAGGGCGCCCCCGTCTACAGCGTCGAGAACCCGGCCCCTCTCATCGAGGCGCCGCGCAAGCGGACCAAGAAGACCCCGCGCTCGACCCGCGGCAACTTCGAGATGGCCGCATGGCTGTTCATGCGCCTGTCCGGCGTCGTACTGGTCGTCCTCGTCCTCGGCCACCTGCTGATCCAGCTGGTGCTGGACGGCGGCGTCTCCAAGATCGGCTTCGCCTTCGTGGCCGGCCGCTGGGCGTCCCCGTTCTGGCAGGTCTGGGACCTTCTGATGCTGTGGCTCGCCATGCTGCACGGCGCCAACGGCCTGCGCACGGTCATCAACGACTACGCGGAGCGCGCGAACACCCGGCTGTGGCTCAAGGGGCTGCTCTACACGGCCACGGTGTTCACCATCCTGCTTGGCTCGCTGGTGATCTTCACCTTCGACCCGAACATCCGCTAGGCACGGGGCTGCGAGAATCATGAAGATCCACAAGTACGACACCGTCATCGTCGGCGCCGGTGGCGCCGGCATGCGCGCGGCCATCGAGTCGACGAAGCGCAGCCGCACCGCGGTCCTGACCAAGCTCTACCCCACCCGCTCCCACACGGGCGCCGCGCAGGGCGGTATGGCCGCCGCGCTCGCCAACGTGGAGGAGGACAACTGGGAGTGGCACACCTTCGACACGGTCAAGGGCGGTGACTACCTGGTCGACCAGGACGCCGCCGAGATCCTGGCGAAGGAGGCCATCGACGCCGTCCTCGACCTGGAGAAGATGGGCCTGCCGTTCAACCGGACGCCGAACGGCACCATCGACCAGCGCCGCTTCGGCGGTCACTCCCGCAACCACGGCGAGGCCCCGGTCCGCCGGTCCTGCTACGCCGCGGACCGCACCGGCCACATGATCCTCCAGACGCTGTACCAGAACTGCGTCAAGGAGGGCGTGGAGTTCTTCAACGAGTTCTACGTCCTGGACCAGCTGATCACCGAGGTCGACGGCGTCAAGAAGTCGGCCGGCGTGGTGGCGTACGAGCTGGCCACCGGCGAGATCCACGTCTTCCAGGCGAAGGCCGTCATCTACGCCTCCGGCGGCACCGGCAAGTTCTTCAAGGTGACGTCGAACGCCCACACGCTGACCGGTGACGGCCAGGCCGCCGTCTACCGCCGCGGTCTGCCGCTGGAGGACATGGAGTTCTTCCAGTTCCACCCGACCGGCATCTGGCGCATGGGCATCCTGCTGACGGAGGGCGCCCGCGGTGAGGGCGGCATCCTCCGCAACAAGGACGGCGAGCGCTTCATGGAGAAGTACGCGCCGGTCATGAAGGACCTCGCGTCCCGTGACGTCGTCTCCCGCTCCATCTACACGGAGATCCGCGAGGGCCGCGGCTGCGGTCCCGAGGGCGACCACGTCTACCTGGACCTGACGCACCTGCCGCCGGAGCAGCTGGACGCCAAGCTCCCGGACATCACCGAGTTCGCGCGCACCTACCTCGGCATCGAGCCCTACACGGACCCGATCCCGATCCAGCCCACCGCGCACTACGCGATGGGCGGCATCCCGACGAACGTCGAGGGTGAGGTCCTGTCGGACAACACCACCGTCGTCCCGGGCCTGTACGCGGCCGGCGAGGTGGCCTGCGTGTCGGTGCACGGCGCCAACCGCCTCGGCACCAACTCGCTGCTGGACATCAACGTCTTCGGCCGTCGCGCGGGCATCGCCGCCGCCGAGTACGCCCACGACGCCGACTTCGTCGAGCTGCCGGAGGACCCGGAGGCGTTCGTCGTCGAGCAGATCGAGCAGCTGCGCAACGCTACCGGCAACGAGCGGGTGGCCACGATCCGCCGCGAGCTGCAGGAGACCATGGACGCGAACGTCATGGTGTTCCGTACCGAGCAGACGATCAAGACGGCGGTCGAGAAGATCGCCGAGCTGCGCGAGCGCTACAAGAACGTGTCGATCCAGGACAAGGGCAAGCGGTTCAACACGGACCTCCTCGAGGCGATCGAGCTGGGCAACCTGCTCGAGCTGGCCGAGGTCATGGCGGTGTCGGCTCTCGCCCGCAAGGAGTCCCGCGGCGGTCACTACCGCGAGGACTACCCGAACCGTGACGACGTCAACTTCATGCGCCACACGATGGCGTACCGCGAGGTCGGCGCCGACGGCTCGGAAACCGTCCGTCTCGACTACAAGCCGGTCGTCCAGACCCGCTACCAGCCGATGGAGCGTAAGTACTGATGGCAACTCCTGTTCTGGACAAGGTGGAGGCGGAGGCCGCGGCCTCTCCCTACATCACCGTCACCTTCCGGGTCCGCCGCTTCAACCCGGAGGTCTCGGCCGAGGCGACGTGGGAAGACTTCCAGCTGGAAATCGACCCGAAGGAGCGCGTCCTCGACGGTCTCCACAAGATCAAGTGGGACGTCGACGGCACGCTGACCTTCCGTCGCTCCTGCGCGCACGGCATCTGTGGTTCGGACGCGATGCGGATCAACGGCAAGAACCGTCTTGCCTGCAAGACCCTCATCAAGGACATCAACCCCGAGAAGCCGATCACGGTCGAGCCCATCAAGGGCCTCACGGTCCTGAAGGACCTGGTCGTGGACATGGAGCCGTTCTTCCAGGCGTACCGGGACGTCATGCCGTTCCTGGTCACCAAGGAGACGAACGAGCCGACGCGCGAGCGTCTGCAGTCCGCCGAGGACCGCGAGCGCTTCGACGACACGACGAAGTGCATCCTCTGCGCGGCCTGCACGTCCTCGTGCCCGGTCTTCTGGAACGACGGCCAGTACTTCGGCCCGGCCGCCATCGTCAACGCGCACCGCTTCATCTTCGACTCGCGTGACGAGGCGGGCGAGCAGCGCCTGGAGATCCTCAACGACCGTGACGGCGTCTGGCGCTGCCGCACGACCTTCAACTGCACGGACGCCTGCCCGCGCGGCATCGAGGTCACGAAGGCGATCCAGGAGGTGAAGCGGGCGCTCATCACGCGCCGCTTCTGACGTCTTCCGCCTGCGCCACCGAGGGCCCCGTTCCCCCCTGGGAACGGGGCCCTCGGGCGTTGCGGGGCAGTGCTTCGGTGGGGCTCCTCGCACAGGGTGGAATTCGGCCCTAATGTGACGACATGTCAGACGAAGAGTCGTACGAACTGCTCGGGTTCGACAACGCACTGCTCGCCGTCGGCGACCTCGGCGCGGCCGTCGCCTTCTACGAGCGGGCCGGGTTCAGCGTGGGCTTCCGCTTCGACGAGGCCGGGGTCGCGCTGCTGAAGGTCGGCGGCGAGACGCCCGGGATCCTGCTGTGCGCCGAGGAGTCGCTGGGCCACCGGCCGCCACCCTGGCACACGCCGCGGCTGTGGCTGGAGGTGCCGGACGCGCGGGCCGCGGCGCGGGAGCTGGCCGCCGCCGGCATCACGCCGCTGGACGAGGCGTCCTCGGGAGCCACCGGCTGGACCGTGGAGATCGCCGACCCGTGGGGGAACGTCCTCGGCTTCACGGACTACACCAAGCGGCCGGAACTCGGACGCAGGGACTGACGGGTCGGCTCCGTCTTTGAGTTGAACACGTTCAAAAACAGGTCTACAGTCATTCCTGTCAGCGTTTTGAACGCGTTCAAGAAGGGGTGGGGCATGGACCGCACCGTCATCGCCTACGTGATCTACCTGGTCGTCAGCGTCGCGCTGACCATCTGGGTCGCCCGCACGCTCAGCCGCAACGGCCGGATCTTCCTCGCCGACGTGCTGCGCGGCAACGAGAAGCTCGCCGACGCCGTCAACCACCTCCTGGTGGTCGGCTTCTACCTGGTCAACCTGGGCTTCGTCGCGCTGTATCTGAGCAGCAGCGGGAACATCGACGACACCCGCGGCATCTTCGAGGCCCTCTCGACCAAGCTGGGCGTGGTGCTGCTGGTGCTCGGCGTGATGCACCTGGGCAACGTGTACGTCCTCAACAAGATCCGCCGGCGCGGGGTGATGGAGCGGGAGCAGCAGCCGCCGGTGCCGCCGCAGGCCTGGGTCCCGCCGACGGTCGGGGCGTGAGCGCCGTGACCGGCGCAACAGCGGACCGGGGCGCCGGCGGCGCCCCGGTCCGCGGGCTCACCGTCCTCTACGACGCCGAGTGCGCCCTCTGCACCCACCTGCGCAACTGGCTCGTACGGCAGCCGCAGCTGGTGCCGCTGGAGCTGGTACCGGCCGGGTCGGCCGAGGCCCGCAGGCGCTACCCGGGACTCGATCACGCCGCCACCCTGGACGAGGTCACCGTCATCGGCGACGCGGGCCAGGTCTACCAGGCCTCCCGCGCCTGGATCGTCGTCCTGTGGGCCCTGCGCGAACACCGCCCGCTGGCCCACAGGCTGAGCACCCCGGCAGGGGCCCGGCTGGCCCGGGGCGCGGTGCTGGCGGCGGCGAAGTGGCGGGGTGCGCAGGGCCACAGCCGGCAGTGGGGCGGTCAGACCTACCCACGGGCCGACGGGTGGTCGTACCACCCGAGCACGGGCTGGAGTCACAACCCCCCGTCCTGCTCCGACGGTGCCTGCGCCACTGGTTAGGCTCCTCCCGTGCCCGCGAACAGCGACGGCCCCGAGGCGGCCGACCCCAAGACCAAGTCCGAGCAGACCCGCGCACTGATCCTGGAGACCGCGATGCGGCTGTTCCAGGAGCGCGGCTACGACAAGACGACGATGCGGGCCATCGCCAAGGAGGCCGGAGTCTCCGTCGGGAACGCCTACTACTACTTCGAGGGCAAGGAGCACCTGATCCAGGGCTTCTACGACCGGATCGCCGCCGAGCACCAGGTGGCGGTACGGCAGGTCCTGGACCGGGAGACCGATCTGGAGGCGCGCCTCGCGGGCGTCCTGACCGCATGGCTGGACATCGCCCGGCCGTACCACGAGTTCGCGGTCCAGTTCTTCAAGAACGCCGCCGACCCGGACAGCCCGCTCAGCCCCTTCTCGCCGGAGAGCGAGCACGCCCGTGAGCAGGCCATCAGCGTCCACCGCGAGCTGCTGGCCGGCTCCAAGTCCAAGGTGGCACCCGAACTGCGGGACGTCCTGCCGGAGTTGATGTGGCTCTCGCAGATGGGCCTGGTCCTGTACTGGATCTTCGACCGCACCGAAGGGTACGAGCGCAGCTACCGGCTGGCCCGCCGGGGAGCACGGCTGACCGCCCGCGGAGTCGCCCTGGCCCGCTTCCGGGTGCTGCGCCCGCTGGTCCTGGAAGTCCATGAGCTGTTCACGGACTTCCTGCCGGGGATGACGCGGGCGCTGCCCGATCCGAGCGCCCGCTGATCAGATCCAGTTCAGGCGCCACAGGCGGAAGACGCCCGTGCCGTCCGTGAGGTACTGGCCGCCGCCGATGTCCTCGATACTGACCACGTACTCCTTGGCCTGCCACAGCGGGATCAGCGGCACGTCGGCCGCCACGTCCGCCTGGATCTCACGGAAGTCGTCCGCGGCCCGGCTGCGGTCGGGGTACTGCTGGCTGTGCAGGATGAGGCTGTCCACTGCCTTGTTGCTGTAGCCGGTGCTCATCGTGGAGCCGGAACCGACGAGGGCGGAACCGAAGGTGTCCGCGTCGGGGTAGTCGGCCACCCAGCCGACCGCCCACGCGTCCATCTTCCCGGCGGCCCAGCGCTTCTGGAAGTCGGTCCACTCGTACCCCTGGACGTCCACCTTGAACAGGCCGCTCGCCTCCAGCTGCTTCTTCAGCACCGCGGCTTCCTGCGCACCCTGGCCGCGGCCCTTGCCGTAGCCGAAGGTGAAGCGCACCGGCAGGGTCACCCCGGCCTCGGTGAGCAGCTGCCGCGCCTTCCTCGCGCTCTGCGTCGAGTAGGCGTCGAAGAAGGACGTGGTGTGGCCGGTGATGCCGGTCGGGATCAGCGAGTACAGCGGGTCGACCGTGCCGTGGTACACGGTGGAGGTCAACTCCTCGCGGTTGACCAGCCAGGCCATGGCGCGGCGCACCCGCACGTCGTGCAGCGGGGAGCCGGCGCGGGTGTTCAGGTAGAGGTTGCGGGTCTCGGAGCTGTCGGACTCGGTGACGCGCAGGTTCGGATCGCTCGGGTTCAGCTCGGAGAGCACGGCCGGCGGCAGCGTCCGGGTGGCGACGTCGACCTGCTTGGCCTTCCAGGCGCTGTCGAGCTTCTCGGAGTCGTCGTAGTAGCGCAGTTCGACGGGGCGTCCGGTGCTGCTCAGATAGCCCTTGTAGTGCGCGTACGGCGCGAGGTCGGCCCGCTGGTCCTTCGTGTACGAGGTCAGGGTGTACGGGCCGGTGCCGTCGACCCCGGAGTCCTTGCGCAGGGCGTCGGCCGGGTACTTGTCCTTGTCGACGATCGAGCCGGCGCCGGTGGCGACCTTCAGCGGGAAGGTGGCGTCCGAGGACGACAGATGGAAGGTGACCGTCGTCGCGCTGTCGGCGCTCACCGAGCGGAGCGTGGAGAACAGCGACGCCGGGCCGAGATCGGAGTTGATCTTCTTGACCCGCTCGAAGGAGTACTTCACGTCCTCGGCGGTCATCTTGCGTCCGCTCGGGAACGTGATGTCGTCGCGCAGCGTGCACTGGTACGTCTTCTGCCCGCCGCCCTGGAAGCTGCAGCTCTTCGCCGCGTCCGGGACCGGCTCGACACCGTCCGGCTCGAAGGTCAGCAGCGACTGGAAGACGTTGCTGAACAGGGCCCAGGAACCGGCGTCGTAGGCGCCGGCCGGGTCCAGTGACGTGACGGCGTCCGTCGTTCCGACCGTGATGGTCCTGTTGTCGTTTCCCTGTGACGGCAGCAACTGCCAGCCGCCGATTCCCACGACGGCGAGCACGAGCAGCGTCACGAGAATCCGCATGCGAACAGATCGCATGGTGGTGCCCTCCCCAGGCCCTTTCAGGCCCTACCCCTGGCCAGCACAATTTCGCCACTCCCCTAAAGCGGCGCGGCCACCTAATCACACGGATTTCACCGGGGGAAGGGCCTTCTGACCAGTTGTTGAAGAACTTACCGAGGCGTTGTTTCCGCCCGGGTTTCACAGCGTCTTCACAGACATGGGAGCGGTCCCGGTCACGCGCGCACGGCGGCCAGCTCGATCACCGTCACGTCCGACGGCGCGCCCACGCGGGTGGGCGGCCCCCAGGCACCCGCGCCCCGGCTGACGTACAGCTGCGTGTCGCCGTAGCGGTCGAGACCGGCCACGGTCGGGTTGGCGGCGGCGGCCACGAGGTTGCCGGGCCAGAGCTGGCCGCCGTGGGTGTGGCCGGACAGCTGGAGGTCGACGCCGTGCCGGACGGCCTCGTGGATCTGCACCGGCTGGTGGGCGAGCAGCACGCACGCACGGGCCGGATCCCGGCCGCCGAGCGCCCTGTCGAAGTCCGGTCCCTGCCCCTCGCTCTCGCCCTGGAGGTCGTTGACCCCGGCGAGGTCGAAGTACGGCAGCTCGGTGCGGGCGTTCTCCAGCGGGTGCAGGCCGAGCGTGCGGACCTCGGCGACCCAGTGCTCGGCGCCGGAGAAGTACTCGTGGTTGCCGGTGACGAAATAGGCGCCGTGCCGCGCTTCGAGCTGCGCGAGGGGCGCGGTGGCCGGGCCGAGGTCCTTGACGCTGCCGTCCACCAGATCGCCGACGACCGCGATCAGGTCGGGCCGGGTCGCGTTGACGGTGTCGACGACCTTCTGCGCGAAACCACGGCCCAGGACGGGGCCCAGGTGGATGTCGCTGACGACCGCGATCCGGAAACCGTGCGCGGCGCGCGGGAGTTTGGCGAGCGGCACGGTGACGCGCTTCACGCGCGGGCCGCGCAGCACACCGTAGGTTCCGTACCCGACGGTTCCGGCGGCCGCGGTGGCGGCGGCGCCCGCCACGACCCGGGAGACGAAGAGGCGGCGGGAGGGGGCGGACACGGCCCCGTCCTCCGGGGAGGGCTCTGCGGTCCGTGGTGACGGCTGCGCACCGTCGTGGCCCGTCGCGCAGTTCCCCGCGCTCCGGAAGGGGCGCTCCGGCAACCGCCGGAGCAACGGCCGCACCGCCTCCCCCGCCACCACCGCCAGCAGCAGGTACAGGGAGAGGGCCATCCACAGGAAGCCGGGCCAGGCCAGGGTGCGCTGGAGCCAGAAGGGGGCGCCGGAGCGTTCGGCGACCAGGGCGCCGATCATCAGGACCGGGCCCACGACGAACGCCGCCGTACCGGCCCGGCGGGCGCGGCCGGGGCCGCGGGTGGTGTCGCGGACCAGGCGCCGCCACACGTACCAGTGCAGAGCCGCCGCGACGGCCAGGACGACCAGAGCGACGAGAACGAGGACGACGACCACCCCGACCAGGCCCCGCTATGACGTCCGGCGCAATGCGCGCAGGCCGCGCAACCCGATGACCCCGATGACCGTCCCCAATACGGAGGAGACGACCGCCAGCAGCAGGTGCACCCAGAAGTACGCGGTCGGGTGACCGTCGTCGAAGGCGAGACCACTGCTGTCCTTGACCAGGTTCTTGACGAAGGTGACCCAGATGACCCAGCTCCACACCCCGAAGGCGAGCAGGAACCAGGAGACCGGGCGGCTGAGTTTCACAGGGACAGACCTTTCGACACAGTGCCGGGCCGGCGCACCCGGCCGAGGCGGCCGGGGGTCCGGCCCGCTGCGCAGCAGCAATGGGATGCAGTGCCCTCAGGACGAGCACGGCATGACGTCAGTATCGCTGTCGGCCGACCGGTTCCGTGTCCGGGGTGGGGTGCGGGGCGGGACTTCACGGTCCGCGGCCGGTACGTTCTCGACCGTGCCCGCACCCCAGAAGACCGGCCGGCGGTCCCTGCTGGTCGCCTCCGCCGCGCTGCTGTCCCTCTCCGTCGCCGCTCCCGCCGCCCTCGCGGCCCCGACCCCCTCGACCAGCCCGACGGCCACGCCCCCGGCGCACATGTCCCAGGTGGGCGGCGCCCGGCTCGGACAGCCCGGGACACAGGTGAACCTCGCCGCCGGAGTGCCCGTGCTCCCCAAGGACCTCACGGCCCGCTCCTGGATCGTCTCCGACGCCGAGTCGGGCGACATCCTCGCCGCGCACAACGCGCACTGGCAGCTGCCCCCGGCGAGCACCCTGAAGATGCTGTTCGCGGACACCGTGCTGCCCAGGTTCCCGAGGACGACGAAGCACAAGGTGGTGCCGAACGACCTGGCGGGCATCGGGGCGGGCTCCAGCATGGTCGGGATAAAGGAGGACGAGACCTACACCGTCCACGACCTGTGGCTCGGCGTCTTCCTTCGCTCCGGCAACGACGCCGTCCACGTGCTGTCCTCGATGAACGGCGGCGTCGACCAGACCGTGCAGGACATGCAGGCGCACGCCCGGGAGCTCCAGGCCCTCGACACACATGTGGTCAGCCCCGACGGCTACGACGCCAAGGGCCAGGTGTCCTCCGCGTACGACCTGACGCTCTTTGCCCGTTCGGGCCTGCAGAAGAAGGACTTCCGGGAGTACTGCTCGACCGTGCGGGCCAAGTTCCCGGGCGCCACCGTGAAGAAGGGCAAGGGCAAGGGCAAGGGCGTCTCGTCCGCCCGCGAGTCCTTCGAGATCCAGAACACCAACCGGCTGCTGAGCGGCGACACGGACGTGCCCGTCTACCAGGGCATCGCCGGCGTGAAGAACGGCAACACCACCAACGCGGGCGCCACCTTCACCGGTGTCGCCGAACGGGGCGGCAAGGTGCTGCTGGTCACCGTGATGAACCCGGAGAAGCACGACCACAACGAGGTCTACAAGGAGACCGCGAAGCTGCTCGACTGGGGCTTCCGCGCGGCCGGCAAGGTCAGCCCGGTGGGCGAGCTGGTCCCGCCGGAGAACGCCGCGCAGTCCACCGCCCAGCCGGGGGCCACCGCCTCCGCCGGAGCCACGCACGGCACCGGCGGTTCCGGCTCCAGGCCGGTGGCGAGCTCCACCGCTGCGGGCGGCTCCAGCGGCGCCTGGACCGCCCTGGCCGTCGCGGGCGGGCTGCTGGTGCTGCTCGCGGGCGGGGCGTTCCTGGTCAACCGCCGGTGGCCGCTGCCGGATCTGATGCGTCGTCGGTCCCGTCCCTGAGACCGCTGCCGCCGTTCTGCGTCGCCGTCCAGGCGGCGCAGAACAGGACCAGTTTCGCGGTGAAGTTGATCCACAGCAGCAGGGCCACGGGGACACCGAACGCGCCGTACATGCTCTTGCGGGCGACGCCCTGGATGTAGCCGCTCAGCAGCAGCTTGAGCAGTTCGAAGCCGACCGCGCCGAGCAGCGCGGCCACCAGCAGGCGGTGGCGCGGCGGTTCGACGCCGGGCAGCAGGGTCAGGACGTAGAGCAGGACCAGGAAGTCGGCCAGAACGGCGACGGTGAACGCGGCGGTCCGCAGCAGGATGCCGCCCCAGCCCGAGCGGTCGATGCCGAGCTGGTCGGTCATCCAGCCCACCAGCGCGGAGGCGACGGTGGAGATGGCCAGCGTGGCGAGGACGGCCCCGCCGAAGCCCACCAGGATGCCCGCGTCCTTGGCCTTGGCGAGGACCGGGTTCTGCCCGCTGTCGGGCAGCTCCCACACCGCGCGCAGGCAGTCGCGCATCTGGGCCACCCAGCCCATGCCGGTGAACAGCAGCAGGACGCCGGCGATGAGCCCGACGGTGCCGGCGTTCTGGACCAGGGAGTGGATGTTCACCTGGTCGGCCAGGCCGGGGATCTGGTCGGCGATCTTGTTCTGGAGGTTCGTCTGCTGCGACGGGCTGAGCGTGGCGGCGGCGATCGCCCCGGCCAGCGTCAGCAGCGGGAACAGCGCCACGAAGCTGATGAAGGTCATCGCGGCGGCCAGCCGTGTCCACTTCACCCGGTCCAGGCGCTCGTACGACCGCCACGCGTGCGTGGTCGTCAGCCAGGTGACGATCGGCCCGATCCCGGGAAGCTTCTTCAGCCAGTCCATGATCGGACTGTGCCCGCTCCCAGTGAACGTCAACACCGCGTTTCTTCACCAAGACGGTCATACCAGGGCGATACGGTCGGCTGTCATGAAGGATCCCACCGGCCTGCCCCAGTCCCTGCTCGTCCTCGGCGGCACGTCCGAGATCGCGCTGGCCACCGCCCGCCGTCTGATCGCCCGCCGCACCCGCACCGTCTGGCTGGCGGGCCGCCCCGGCCCCGACCTGGACCTGGCGGCCCGGAGCCTCGGCGCCCTGGGCGCGGACGTCCGCACCGCCGCTTTCGACGCCCTCGACCCCGCGTCCCACGAGGCGGTCCTCGGCAAGGTCTTCGCCGAGGGCGACATCGACATGGTGCTGCTCGCCTTCGGCATCCTCGGCGACCAGGCCTACGACGAGCGCGACCCGCTGCGCGCCGTGCAGGTCGCCCAGACCAACTACACCGGAGCCGTCTCGGCGGGACTGATCGCCGCCCGCGCCCTGCAGACCCAGGGCCACGGCTCCCTCGTGGTCCTCTCCTCGGCGGCCGGCGAACGGGCCCGCCGCGCCGATTTCATCTACGGCTCCAGCAAGGCCGGCCTCGACACCTTCGCCCAGGGCCTGGGCGACGCGCTGTACGGCACGGGCGTGCACGTCATGGTCGTACGCCCCGGATTCGTCCGCACGAGGATGACCGCCGGGCTGCCCGAGACGCCGCTCGCCACGACCCCCGAGGCGGTCGCCACCGCCGTCGAACTGGGCCTGCGGCGCCGCTCGGAGACCGTGTGGGTACCGGGAGCACTGCGCCTGGTGATGACGGCGCTACGACACGCGCCACGGGCGCTGTACCGGCGGCTGCCCCTGTAGCGCCCCCAAGGGGCGCGGGGAACTGCGCGGTCAACCACAACGGCGCCGCAGACGAACAACGGCAGACCCCGGCACTGCGGCACACCCCGCGCAGCTACCGGCTGGCGATCGTCCCGCGCTCGATGCCGGGGTGGCCCCCCTGCGGCGGCACCACGGACCCGCCGAACGTGTACTCCCGCAGCTTGCGCCACACCTCGTCGACGCCCTGCTCGTACAGCGCGAAGCCGGTGCACGGCCACTCGGCCTCGAAATCGGCCAGCTCGGCGAAGGCGCGGTCCATCGCCGCGTCGTCGATGCCGTGCGCGACCGTGACATGCGGGTGGTACGGGAACTGCAGGTCGCGCGCCAGAGGTCCGGAGGCGTCGCGGACCTGCTGCTGCAACCGGCTGCAGTCGTCCGCCCCCTGGACGATGCGCACGTAGACCACCGGCGACAGGGGCCGGAAGGTGCCGGTCCCGGACAGCCTCATCGGGAACGGCCGCCCGGCCGCGGCGACCTGGAGGAGATGCGTCTCGACCGTCGGCAGATCGGCCGCCGCCACCCCGGTCGGCGGCAGCAGGGTGACGTGCGTGGGGATGCCGTGAGCAGCGGCGTCGCCGAAGCCCGCGCGCCGCTCCTGGAGCAGGCTGCCGTGAGGCTCCGGGACCGCGATCGACACGCCGATCGTTACGGTCCCCACGTCGTCTCCTGTCGTCGCGAGTTGTCTTCCGGCGGCATTCGTCCCGGCCGTCGGCTATCGACTGTACGGCCCCGGATGTCCTGTGGGCAGGCGCAGCAGAAGTGATGTGCAGCGCTCTGCCCGGTCGGACGTGTGGGCGGTCGTGCGCCGCAGCGCCGGCCCGTGCTTCTCAGTGCTTCGCCGGCAGGAATCCCACCCGGTCGTACGCCTGCGCCAGAGTCTCCGCGGCGACGGCACGCGCCTTCTCCGCGCCCTTGGCCAGGACCGAGTCGAGCGTCTCGGGGTCGTCCAGGTACTGCTGGGTGCGTTCCCGGAACGGCGTCACGAACTCGACCATCACCTCGGCGAGGTCCGTCTTGAGCGCGCCGTACATCTTGCCCTCGTAGTCCTGCTCCAGCTCGGCGACCGACCTGCCGGTGAGCGTGGAGTAGATGGTGAGGAGGTTCGAGACGCCCGGCTTGCTCGCCACGTCGTAGCGGATCACGGTGTCGGTGTCGGTGACCGCGCTCTTGACCTTCTTGGCCGTCGCCTTCGGCTCGTCGAGCAGGTTGATCAGGCCCTTCGGCGTGGACGCCGACTTGCTCATCTTGATCGACGGGTCCTGCAGGTCGTAGATCTTCGCCGTCTCCTTGAGGATGTACGGCGACGGGATCGTGAACGTGTCGCCGAACCGGCCGTTGAAACGCTCGGCAAGATCGCGGGTCAGCTCGATGTGCTGGCGCTGGTCCTCACCGACCGGCACTTCGTTCGCCTGGTAGAGGAGGATGTCGGCGACCTGGAGGACCGGGTACGTGAACAGGCCCACCGACGCCCGGTCCGCGCCCTGCTTGGCCGACTTGTCCTTGAACTGGGTCATGCGGCTCGCCTCGCCGAAGCCGGTGAGGCAGTTCATGATCCAGGCCAGCTGGGCGTGCTCCGGGACATGGCTCTGGACGAAGAGGGTGCAGCGGTCCGGGTCGAGACCCGCCGCGAGGAGCTGGGCGGCGGCCAGGCGGGTGTTGGCGCGCAGGTCCTTCGGGTCCTGCGGGACCGTGATCGCGTGCAGGTCGACGACCATGTAGAAGGCGTCGTGGGACTCCTGCAGGGCCACCCACTGGCGGACGGCGCCGAGGTAGTTGCCGAGGTGGAACGAGCCCGCCGTGGGCTGGATGCCGGAGAGCACGCGAGGTTGGTCAGCGGAAGCCATGTTTTTAATTGTCTCAGAGAGCTCGGGGGGTTCGGTGCACGGGGAACTGCGGACCGCGTGGGCTGATCGCGCCCACGCGGCGGGGCCGCATATTTCGATGCGGCCCCGGGGGCCCGGGCGGGGGGGGGAGGCCCGCGGGGCTGTAGGGGGGTGGGGGGGTGGGGCCCCGCCCGCCGGGGGGGGCGC